>NZ_JAGQBA010000006.1 GCF_024345395.1 Cyanobium sp. Tous-M-B4
CCCCCGTGGCACTGACCGCACCTGCAATCGGTTGATAGTCAACAGCCCAGCTACGGCTGGGAAATAACGGAATCCCAAAAGCTCCCTCTCACCAGGGGGCTTTTTTATTGGCTGGGTGGTTGGGCTTAGTGGGCAGGATGAATATCAACCGCAAATAGGAAAAACATCAGAGCAGCCCCTATCCTGAAATCGCAAGTTGGCGCTGGCCATGCGGATTGCTATTTCTGGATCCCATTCTCTCGGGAAGTCCACGGTCGTAAATGATTGGGTTGCGCTTAATGGCGACTACATGCGCGAGGAAGAGCCATATCGAGTTCTTGGCCTGCGCGGTCCCTATGAGATTCGTTTTCGCGAAGCCTCCACGCGATTGCACAACGGAATTCAGATGTACTACAGCATTGGCCGTCTTAATCGCTATTTCACGCCTGCTGAACAGGTCATCTTTGATAGGGCGCCAGTTGATTACATTGCTTATTCCCAGTACACGGCAAATCAACATTTGACTGATATTGATGACGACTTTGTCCTGTCAATGGTTTCTGCGGTAAGGGAATCTTTGGAGCGTCTTGATATCTTGGCGTTCGTGCCTCAGTCTGAGGATTGGCCGGTGGTCATGGAGGATGACGGAATTCGTCCGGTTGATCATTCCTACCGCGACGAGGTGGATGTTATCTTTAAGCAGATTTATCGAGATGGTCGTTTTGATATTTTGCCCAAAAAGAGTCCGCCGTTGTTAATTGAGCTGGTGGGATCGCCCGAGCGCCGTTTGCTGCAGTTGGCCCAGGCGGTTGAACAAGTGCAAGTCGAAACGCGCTGACGACATTCAGCTGTGCTCAGGGAGTCGCTGTTGGTTTTATTTCTTAAGCCGGTGATCGGATTTGAACCGACGACCTACTGATTACGAATCAGTTGCTCTACCCCTGAGCTACACCGGCAGCTCAATGAAATTAGCATTCAGGGGTTGGCCTTGATGGGAAGGGTAAGTGATGGGATCCAAGCCAGATTCAATTGATCCAGCCCTTAAGGCGAGGTTGCTCCAAGAAGCTCGTACCCCCTGGCGCGGTCTGCGGCGCGGTCTCTGGGTGGCCTTGGCCGCTTCCGGTGCTGTGGGGTTGGCCACGATGGCAATGCGATTGGCCAGCGGAGCGGAAGTTGCCTCAACTGACCTGCTGATCCAGGTCGGTGCCCTCAGCTTGTTCGGCAGTCTCTTCTGGTTGGATCGCAACCGTGCTGGCGACTGAAGAAGCTTCAGGTTGGATGACAGCCTCTGCCGCTGGAGACTCTGCTGCTGAAGTCTCTGGAGCAGTCGGCTGGGTGGTCAGAAGCGGGTTCAGCAGCAAAAGGGGCAGCCCTAGGGAGATTCGCTGGCTGACGAGCTGCTGCAGGCTCAGGGGTGGACGCTCGAGGAGCGTGGCTGGGTTGCGGATTAGCAGGGCGCTTGCCTGGATCAGTTGTTGCCACTGCCAGGTGATTACCGCTAGTAGCGGGCAGGCTACTAGCAGACCTACGAAGCGAGGGCTTGCTGTCAGTGGCGAGAGCGGCGTGGCCAGGGCTGCGTGCTGGTCTATCCACCAAAAAAGGGGCAGCAGGGCTGCAGCGCCAGCTGCCATAAGGAGCTTGAGCACCAGGCTGCTCTGCAGTGCCGCCAAGCTGAGCTGGGCCCTGCTCCTGGCTTTGATTGGTACTTGGATTACCAGCAAAGAGCAAACGTCGGCTGGGCGCTGCCAGAGCAGGATTGCCGGCCCTAGGGCGCCGATTGCCCAGGCCAGCAAGCGCTCCAGCCCAGGCAGGGGGCCAGGATCCGCCCCCGCCAGTACAAGTACCAACCCCAAAAGCTCCAGTGGCAAGGCCCCAAGGGCTACCAGCTGGAGCCAGAGCAGGGGCTCGCTGCGGGGGTTCACGGAGGTCAGATGGTGAGGGTTCGGCGCTGGGTGGCCAGTTTGAACGCCTCAACTCGATCCCCTTCCTGCCAGCCGGTGTAGCGGTCGGTGCCGATGCCGCACTCGAAGCCGGTGGCAACTTCCTTGACGTCGTCCTTGTTGCGACGCAGGGAGTCGAGGTCGCCCTCGAACACCTTCTCCTTGCCGCGCCACACCCGCACTTTGCAGTTGCGTTGCAGCTTGCCGTTGGTCACGTAGCAACCAGCCACCGCACTGCGGCCGATGGTGAATACGGCGCGCACCTCGGCTTCGCCGAGGGACTCCTCCACCAACTCCGGCTCCAGCAGGCCTTCCATAGCCATCTGGATGTCCTCCAGCAGCTTGTAGATGACGTCGTAGTCGCGCACGTCGACGCCGGTGGCATCGGAGGCCCGTTTGGCGCCAGGGGCCATTGAGGTGTTGAAGCCAACGATCACGGCGCCGGAGGCGGCGGCTAGATCGACGTCGGTTTCGGTGATCTCGCCCGGTGCTGAGAGCAGCACCCGCACCTGCACCTCGCCCTGAGGGAGCTGCTCCAGGGAGCCGAGAATCGCCTCCACGGATCCCTGCACGTCTGCTTTGAGAATCAAGTTGAGCTCTTTGAGCTCGCCCTCGCTGGCCTGGCCCGACATCGAGGCCAGGGAAACCCGGCGTGAAGCCATTTGCTGGGCCAGTCGGGTGGCCCGTGCCTCGTTGGCGCGATCGCCCACCACCGAGCGGGCGGTCTTCTCATCTGAGTAGACCTCAAATTCGTCACCAGCGGTTGGGACTTCGCTGAAGCCGAGGGCTTCTACGGCATAGGAAGGACCTGCCTCCTTAACCCGCTTGCCGGTGTCATCCACCATGGCGCGCACCTTGCCCAGTACGGGGCCGGCCGCCAGCACGTCACCCGCTTTGAGGGTGCCGTTCTGAATCAGCAAGGTGGCAACAGGGCCCTTGGCCTTGTCGAGGTGAGCCTCGATCACGGTGCCCCGAGCCATGCGGTCCGGGTTGGCCTGGAGGTCTTCCACCTCGGTGACCAGCAGGATCATTTCCAGCAATTTGTCGACGTTCTCACCCTTGAGGGCGCTCACAGGCACCATCACCGTGTCGCCACCCCAGTCTTCAGCCACCAGTTCGAGGCCGGAGAGCTCCTGTTTGACCCGGTCGGGGGAGGCGCCTTCCTTGTCGATCTTGTTGATCGCCACCACGATCGGCACCTTGGCGGCCCGGGCATGGCTTATGGCTTCCAGGGTCTGGGGCCTAACACCATCATCGGCTGCCACCACCAACACAGCCACGTCTGTGACCTTGGTGCCGCGGGCCCTCATGGCGGTGAATGCCTCGTGGCCCGGGGTGTCGAGGAAGGTGATCTTGCGTTGCTCGCCTGCGTGGGGGATCTCCACTTGATAGGCGCCGATGTGCTGGGTGATGCCGCCGGCTTCGCCCGCGGCCACCCTGGTTTTGCGGATTGCGTCGAGCAGGCTGGTTTTGCCGTGGTCGACGTGTCCCATCACGGTCACCACGGGAGGGCGACGGATCAGGTGGGCGCGATCGCTTTCCTCGATCATCTCGACCGTCTTGGCGGCCGCTGCCTCTACGTCGTCTTCAAGCACCGGCACGCCGAATTCCTCGGCCACCGCTTCGATTGTGGAGAGATCCAGGCTTTGGGTCACCGTGGCGATGACCCCCTTGAAGAAGAGGCTCTTGATGATCTCGGAGCTTTCCACGCCGAGCTTTTCGGCCAGCTCCTGCACGGTGAGGTTGCCCTCCGGCACGATCAGCATTTCAGGGCGAACAGCCTTGGCCTCGCGGGTCGCACGCAGTTCCATAGCCCGGCGACGCTGCCGCTGGCGGGTGGTTTCCTTCTTGCGCTTGCGCATCGCCGCCATGGGTTTGGCGGCTGGGGCGGGTGCGGTGCGGGGCTTGGCCGGGCGGGCCAGGCTGGCCTGCAGCACATAGGCCTCTTGTTCACCGGCGTAGCCACCGGTTTCAGCTGTGAGCGCATCATCGTTTTCGCCGATGATGTGAACCTTGGTGCGCTGCTTTTGCGGCGTGCGGCTGCGTAGGGCCTCCAGTTTGGCGCTGTCGTCCCAGTCAGGGCGACGGGGGCGTCCCGCTGCACCAGCGGGAGTTGGCGCCCGGAAGCCAGGCCTTCTGGGGGCTGCTGGCGGGGTTGCGCTGGGTCGCACCAGTTCCGGGGTGCCGCCGGGGCTGCTGGGTGCACCTGCTGGGGCTTCGCTGCGGTCGCCGGGGCGCCGCGGGGGCGGAGCTGTGGGGCGGCCGGAAGGCTTCTGGAGCTGCATCAGCTCGCCAGGAGCCATCGGCTTGCGCATGCCGGCTGGCATACCTGGGCGGCCAGGAGCTGCCGGGCGACCGGGAGCACCCAGACCAGTAGGGGCTCCAGGGGCTGCGCTATCGCGGCGAATCGGCTTGCCGACAAGCTCCAAGGGGGTTGGGCCAGGACGGCCCCCAGCTCCAGGCTGGCCGGGCCGGGTTGGAGCTGGCACGCCAGCGCGTTGGGGGCTGGCGGGACGCTGACTCAGGGGGGCCCTGCCTGCAGGCGGAGCCGGGCGGCTGCTGGTGGTGCCCGCAGGGGTGCTGATGGGCCTACCCACCAGCTGGGGCTTGCCGGGCGCTGGCCGCATCGGTAATTCCGGTTTGCGGCTCGCAGCCGGTGCCGGAGCTGCAGGGGCCGGGCGGGCCGGGGCTGGGGTGGCTGGGCGAGCTGGTTTGGATGCAATCACCACAGGCTTGCTGGGTGCAGCAGGCTTGCTGGGCGCAGCAGCGGCGGGCCTGGCTGGTGCAGGCGGCTTGCTCGGTGCAGGCGGCTTGCTCACCAAAGTGGGCTTGCTGGCAGCCGCAGGCTGTTTTACAACTTCCGGCTGTTTTACAAGCTCAGGCTGTTTGACAGGCTCTGGCTGCTTAGAGACCAGCTGAGGCTTGGCAACCACTTGTGGCTTGGAGGCCAGGGGTGGCTTGCTTGCCAAAGGGGGTTTGTTGGGCTGGGCTGGCTTACCCGCAGGAGCTGCGGCGGGGCGGGCCGGAGGCATTGCCGGCTTTGCCGCCGCTGGAGCGACCGGCCGGGGGCTGGTGGCTGGCTGGGGAGGGGCCGGCGATGGGACAGCGGTTGTCTCAGCCTTTTTGACGGAGAGGATCGCTTTCGGCGGAGCGGCAGCGGCCGGCGCCGCCGCCTTGCTGCCGTTCGAGCCGCCCTCGATCAAGGAGCGAATCCGTGTCGCTTCGTCGTCGCTGATAGAGCTGCTATGGCTCTTTGCCGCAACCCCCAGCTTCTCGGCGGCGTCGAGCACGTCCTTGTTCTCCAGGCCTAAGTCCCGGGACAGCTCATAAATTCTGACTTTGCCGCTGCTGGTCATTCAGGTCTCCATGGGTCGGGGCCCAAGGGCCGCCATGCGGGGCCGAGGGGCACACCAGGCCGCACGCGCGCTGCGGCCAATGTTCATCTTGCCTCAGAGGCGAGATCGGCGCCTGGGGTCAGGCGCTTTTCCAGCGTTTCGACAATTGCATCTGCAACCTGGCAGCGCAGGGCCCGCTGCAGACGCTTACGTCGTTTCGCCTCTTCTAGACACGCCTGGTTGGGGCAGAGATAGGCCGAACGGCCCATGCCCTGATCCAACCCGAGTCCCCCTTCGGCCAGCCGAATTACCCGCCAAAGCTGCTGGCGATCCAGCAGCGCGCGGCAGGCAACACAGCGCCGAAGCACGGCACGGCGACTCACCGGGCCTCTGCCTCGGTTGCCTGGGGCGCCTCCTCCGGAGCGGGCTCATATTCGGCCTCGGCCACCTCCTCTTCCTCGTAGTAATCGGCTTCGTCTTCTGGCAGCGGATATAGCTCCCGCAGACGGGCATCCTCCTCGGCCCGGGCGGCCTGTTCGATTTCGAGGCGGGCTTCGGCTTCGGCCTGAAGAGCCTCCTCCTCTTGCCGCTGGGCAATCAGCTCAGCCACCACCGCATCTTCCGAGGCCTGGTCGTATTCGCCGGCGTTCTTGATGTCGAGTTTCCAGCCGGTAAGGCGGGCGGCCAGACGTACGTTCTGGCCTTCGCGGCCAATGGCGAGGCTGAGCTGATCGGAGGGAACCAGCACGTGGGCGTGCTGGCCTTCAGGGTCGACTAGGCGCACCATCTCAACCCTGGCAGGGCTGAGGGAGTTGGCGATGTACTGGCCCGGGTCGGGCGACCAGCGAATCACGTCGATTTTCTCGCCACGCAGCTCGTTAACCACTTGCTGAATTCGGGAGCCGCGGGCGCCAATGCAGGCACCCACTGGATCAACTTCGCGCTCTACTGAGTCGACGGCCACCTTGGTGCGCGGGCCGACTGAGCGGGAAGGGGGATTGGCTTCCCTGGCTACGGCGACGATTCGGACCGAACCCTCCTGGATCTCGGGAACTTCATTTTCGAACAAATAGACCACCAGGCCCGCATTGGAGCGACTCACGAATAGCTGGGGGCCGCGCCGCGCCACCTCGCTCACTTCCTTGAGGAACACCTTGAAGGTGGCATTTGCTCTGTAGTTGTCGTTCGGTAGCTGGTCGCGGCGGGGCAGCTCGGCCTCGACCTCTGGGCGACCCAGTCCAGAACTCACGGCCATGATCACGCTTTGGCGCTCGAAGCGGATCACCCGAGCGGTGAGCACCGGGTCCTCCAAGTCGGCGAACTCCTCCTGGATCATGCGGCGCTGCTGGTCACGCAGCTTCTGAGCCAGCACCTGCTTGGTGGTGGCGGCGGCCATGCGGCCGAAGTCTTCTTTCTCCGGGGTGACATCAAGCACTACCGTGTCGCCGACCTGGGCGTCATCGGCAACCTGCTGCACTTCGGCAAGGGCGATCTGGTGGTCTTCGCTCTCAACTTCCTCAACAATTATCTTCGAGGCCAGAACTCGGTAGCCCTCCTCCTCTAGGTCCAGGCCCACATCGAAGTTGGAGAAGTAGTCCTCTTCGAAGGGGTCTTCGCTGATCCCGAGGTAGAGGGTGCGGCGGTAGCGCTCGTAGCCCTTGAGCAGGGCTTCCCGCAAGGCAGCCTCCACCACGGCGGGCGCAAGTTTCTTCTCGTCGCTGATGTCCTCGATCAGGTTATTCAGACCGGGGAGCAGAACCAGGGCCATGGATCAGGGGTGAGAAATGGTCAGGGAAAGGTCAGTCGGACTCGGATGGGGTGACCAGGCAGACGCTGATCACCGAGTCTCGGGGGATGCGCTGAGTGCGGCCGCGGATGTTGATGTGAACATCCGTCGCATCGCGCTCTAGGAGGAGCCCTTCGCGCCGCACGTCGAGCCCTTGGTCGTCACGGCAGAGCACAACAACGGGAAATCCGCGAAATGAGCGGAAATCCCGATCGTCGCGCAGGTCGTCGCTGACGCCAGGGCTGCTGACCTCCAGCACATAAGCATCACCAAGCAGCTCGGCTGCCTCGATCGCCTCGGCCAGCGGTGCACTAAGGGAAGCGCACTCATCCAGGTTTATGTCACTGCCATCACCTCGCTGCACCAGCACCTGCACCGTCATGGGGATGCGATGGGTGAAGACATGCACTCCTTTGAGCTCAAAGCCAGTAGCAACCACAGCCGCTTGGGCTAGGCGCTCCAGGTCGGGCAGGAGAGGGTGGGGCAATGGGGCGGGGAAGCTGGGGGCAGGCGGCCCGCCGGCTTGTGCAGTACTAAAACTGCCCTACAAACCACAGCTGTTCAGTAAAAACTGAACCCTTAGCGAAGCGCTGAATGCTCAGCGAGGCGCCAAACCGTGACTGGAGGGTATGCCCGCCGGGCAAGCATTCAGCCTAGGGGATGGACGGCTCAGGAGCCAGGCGCCGCCGCCGGAGGTATTTCGATAATCGGGGCTTCGGCGAAGTAATCGCTTTGTTGGACGGTGCCCCTTTGGCTGGCGTCCTGATTCAGGCACTGAGCTTGCTGTTCGCCGGTGCGCAGGTATTGGCATACCCGTGCCCAGAGCTTTGCCCGGGTACCGGGGCCTCCCTGGCTGAAGTGCACTAGGTCGTTGCCGCCAACCATGCCCTGGATTTCCACCTGGCAAAGGCTGCATCGCTGACGCGTGCCGGGGGGAATAGCTGCCATAGCCGCTGTGCGATCTGGATTCAATTTAGGCCGTTACAACCGCCTGCCTGCCCCTATCCCCATTCCCTGCCGACTTGATGGGCTCCCTAGCCTCATAGCCATGCGACAAAGAACGTCGATGAAGTGGGTGTTGGGGTCGAGCTTGTCCCTTGTCAGGCTGGTTTTGACGGTCGGCCTCGGCTTAGTCTTGGGGGTTGGATCCTTCAGCGCTGCTGCCTTAGCTCTGGAGCCTGCGGTCGATCCGATTGCTCAGGCCATTCCCCACAGCTTTGTGGCTGAAGCAGCTCGGGCCGTGGCGCCAGCTGTGGTCCGGATCGACACCGAGCGCGAGGTGGCTCGCCAAGCGTTTGATCCCGCCCTGCTCGATCCTTTGCTGCGGGATCTGTTTGGCGATCCCTCCGGCAGCATGCGAGAGCGGGGGCAGGGGTCTGGCGTCGTAATCGATGCAGCCAAGGGCCTTGTACTCACTAATGCCCACGTGGTCGATCAGGTCGACAGCGTCGAGGTCACCTTGGCCGATGGGCGCCATGTGGATGGTGCGGTGGTGGGCGCCGATTCGGTGACCGATTTGGCCGTGGTCAAAATCTCCGGTCCGCGGGATTTGCGCTCCGCCCGCCTGGGCGACTCCGAGGCCCTGGAGGTGGGCGATTGGGCCATTGCCATGGGCAGCCCCTATGGGCTTGAGCGCACCGTGACCCTGGGCATCGTTTCTAGCCTGCACCGCAACATCAACAGCCTGGGCTTCTCCGACAAGCGACTCGATCTGATCCAAACAGATGCGGCCATAAATCCAGGTAATTCAGGTGGTCCGCTGATCAACGCCAGTGGCGAGGTGATCGGTATCAATACCCTCGTGCGCTCTGGACCAGGCGCAGGGCTGGGATTTGCCATCCCGATCAATTTGGCCCGAGGCGTGGCCAGCCAGCTCAGCAGCGGCGGCGAGGTGGTTCACCCCTATTTGGGCTTGCAGCTGGTGCCTCTCACTGCCCGCCGCGCCCGGGACAACAATCGTGATCCCGAGGCTCTGCTGCAGCTGCCAGAGCGGGATGGTGCCCTAGTGCAACGGGTGCTGCCCGCTAGTCCGGCGGAAACGGCTGGCCTGCGCCGCGGTGACCTTGTGGTGGGCGTGGCAGACCAGCCCGTGCCCGATCCGGCCAGCCTGCTGGAGCGTGTTGAGCGCAGCAGCGTTGGCGAGCCCCTGGCGCTCACGGTGGTTCGGGGTCAACGCGAACTCAGCCTGATGATCAAGCCGGCGGCCTTGCCCCACTCCGGTTGAGCACTGCTACGGTCGCGGCCGATTCAGGAATATTTGATGACGGATCTGCAAGACCGGATGAAGCAGGCGGTGGCTGCTGCGGCCACTGAGCAGATCCAGAGCGGCATGGTGGTCGGCTTGGGTTCCGGCTCTACCGCAGCCCTAATGATTCAGGCCCTCGGAGCCAAGCTCAAGAGCGGTGAACTCACCGATGTGGTGGGTGTCACCACCTCCTTCCAAGGCGAGGTGCTGGCAGCTGAGCTCGGCATTCCGCTCAAGAGCCTTAATGCGATTGAGCGCATCGATCTTGCAATTGATGGCGCAGATGAGGTGGATCCCGCTTTTCAATTGATCAAGGGCGGTGGTGCCTGCCACGTTCAGGAGAAATTGGTAGCAGTGCGGGCCGAGCGCTTTGTGGTGGTTGTGGATTCCACCAAGCTCGTCGAGACCTTGAATCTCAGCTTTCTGTTGCCCGTAGAGGTCCTGCCTGGTGCCTGGCGTCAGGTGCAGGCCCAGCTAGCAGCAATGGGCGGAGATGCCCAGTTGCGCATGGCCGTCAAGAAGGCGGGCCCGGTGGTCACCGACCAGGGCAATCTCGTGTTGGATGTGAAATTCGCAGCTGGCATTAGCGATCCGGCGGAACTAGAGGCGGCGATCAACAACCTGCCGGGCGTGCTGGAGAACGGTCTGTTCGTGAACATCACCGACCAGGTGCTGGTGGGTGAAATTGTGGATGGCGAGCCCCGGGTGCGGGATCTGGTCAAGCGCTGAGGCTCAGTCCCCAGCCGCGCTTCCGTCTCCGCACAGCTGCAGAAGCACCTGGCGCTGACGGGGGCCATCCAATTCCACCAGCAGCACGGCCTGGTAGCGACCCAGGCCCAAGCGGCCGTCCACGACCGGCAGGGTGAGGTGGTTGCCCAGCTTCAGGGCGATTAGGTGGGCATGGGCGTTGCGCGGCTCATCGGCGGGAATGCCCGGCCGCAGGTGCAGGTCGTTGTGGGCGTAGGCCAGCTCTGGGGGCGTCAGGGCCAGGAAGTGGCGCTCGATGTCGCCCAGCAACCGTTCCTCGGCCTCGTTCACGACCAAGGCGGTAGTGGTGTGCTGGCCGGCGGCCACCAGTAGACCATTGCGGATCCCGGTCGCATCCACGAAGGCTTGCAGGTCGGCGCTGATGTCGTCGCAGCTGAAACTGGCCGTGGTGGTGCGTTCCAGCCGGGTGGAGTGAAACGTCACCATGGCGAGGCAAACTCCCCCATCTCAGTTCAGCCTGCGCTTGACGGACTCGGCGTGGCTATGCAGCCCCTCGCTTTCGGCCAGGGTGATCACAGCGGACCCGGTGGCCTCCAGGGCCTCCCGGTTAAAGCGGATCAGGCTGGTGTGGCGCATAAAGGTCTCCACGCTCAGGGCGCCTGCGAAGCGAGCCGTGCCGGCGGTGGGCAGGGTGTGGTTGGGGCCGGCTAGGTAGTCGCCGACGGCCTCGGGGGTATACGGACCCATAAAGATGGCGCCGGCGTGCTTGATCTGTTCGGCCAGGATTTCGGGGTCTTGCACCAGCAGCTCCAGATGTTCGGGGGCGAAGCAGTCGCTGAGTTGGGCGGCGCGGCCAAGGCTGTCGCAGAGCACGATCAGCCCCCAGTCGTTGAGGGCGGTGCGGGTGATTTCAGACCTGGGGTGGTTTTCAAGCTGGGCCTCCAGGGCTGCTGGCATGGCGGCGGCCAGCTCCGGGCTGGTGGTCAGCAGGATCGCGGCGGCCAGGGGGTCGTGTTCGGCCTGGGCCAGCAGGTCTGCGGCTACCTGGTCTGCCCTGGCGCTCTGGTCGGCGATCACCAATACCTCACTGGGGCCTGCCAGCGAATCGATTGCCACGCGGCCGTAGACCGCTTTTTTGGCCAGGGTCACGTAGAGGTTGCCGGGGCCGCTGATCACGTCGACCCGGGGAATGGTGGCGGTACCGAAGGCAAGGGCGCCGATCGCCTGGGCACCCCCAACCCGATAAACCTCCTCCACCCCGGCCAGGTGGGCGGCCGCCAGCACGGTTGCATGGGGCTCGCCGCCGGGGCCTGGGGGCGTCACCATCACGACCCGCTGCACCCCGGCTACCCGCGCCGGCACAGCATTCATCAGCACGGTGCTGGGGTACGAAGCCCGTCCCCCAGGCACGTAAAGGCCGGCGCGCTCCACCGGCCGCCAGCGCCGACCTAACAGTTCGCCATGGGGACCGGTGACGGCCAGGTCGGCCGGCAGTTGATGCTTGTGGAAGGCGAGAATTCGCTGGTGTGCCAAGCGCAGGGCGTCCTGCAGGGAGGCCGGTGTGGCTTTCCAGGCGTCAGCCAGCCGCTGTGGCGGAATCCGCAGGGGATCTGGGCGCACGCCATCAAAGCGTTCGGTGAGCTCCATCAGGGCGGCATCGCCTTCCGCTTGCACCCGGGCGAGGATCTCCTCGACCCGAACCATCTCTTCGCGTAGGCGCCCGCCACTGGTGCGTTCGGCGATGGTTGCCAGTCGATCAGCGGCGGCGTTTGAACCGTCATCGCGCAGGCAGCTGATCGATAGGGCAGCAGGCGTTGCGACCACGGAACGGCTCAGGGTTACGGGATTGTCAAGCTAGGCCGGCATAGCTCTTGCAGGCGGTGAGGGTCCTTAGGAGGGCCTGGCGGTAAGATCTACCTTCTCTGATCCAGCGTCCGTCCGCCTGTGGCCAATAACACCTCATCGAAGAAGCGCATTGAGGTTGCCGAGCGCAACCGTCTCCGCAACCGCACCTACAAGTCGGCCCTGCGCACCTTGATGAAGCGCTGCTTCACCGCTTGCAGCGCCTATTCCCAGACCCCTGGTGAAGACGCCAAGACAGCTGTTCAAACCACCATGAATGCTGCCTTCAGCAAGATTGACAAGGCGGTGAAGGTGGGTGTGCTGCACCGCAACACCGGAGCCAACCAGAAGTCGCGTATCAGTGCTGCTGTGAAGCAGGTGACCGAGCCGGCCACAGCCGCCCAAGCCTGAGCCAGCTCCCCTCCGTGATTGCTTCGCCAGCACCGACTGAATCGGGTTTGCCCGTTTTGGTTGACAGCCACTGCCACATCGTTTTCCGCAATTTCGACGACGATCTGGAGGCAGTGGCCCAGCGCTGGCGCGATGCAGGCGTTCGTTCCTTGGTCCATGCCTGCGTTGAGCCCGGAGAAATTCCAGCGATCCGCGCCCTGGCAGATCGTTTTGAGGAGTTGCGTTATTCCGTAGGGGTCCATCCGCTCGATACCGAGCATTGGCAGCCCGACACGCCAGAGATTTTGCGTCAGGCTGCCCAGGCTGATCGGAGGGTGGTGGCGATCGGAGAACTCGGCCTCGATCTGTTCCGTGAGCAGAATCTGGCTGCCCAGATGGCCATGCTCGAGCCCCAGCTTGATCTGGCAGTGGAGCTGGACCTGCCTGTGATCGTGCATTGCCGCGACGCTGCCGAGCCGATGCTGGCCTTGCTGAGGCAGCGGGCTTCCCTAGGTGGCTGCCCTCGCGGCGTGATGCATTGCTGGGGCGGAGATCCGGGTGAGATGGCTGGTTTTTTAGAGCTCGGTTTCTTTATTAGCTTTAGCGGCACGGTGACTTTTCCCAAGGCGGAAGCCACCCATGCCTGCGCCCGCCAAGTGCCCGCCGATCGCTACCTGGTGGAAACCGATTGCCCCTTCTTGGCGCCGGTGCCCCGCCGCGGCAAGCGCAACGAACCGGCTTTTGTGGCGGCGGTGGCAGCCCGGGTAGCCGATTTGCGTGGGCAAACCCTCACAGAAGTGGCTCATACCAGCACTTCCAACGCGGCACGGCTGTTTGGACTACCGCTTCACAATGTATGATGTTTTATTGGCCTGGAAGCGGAAGCGCTGCTTGTTGTCGACGTCTGCATTCTTGAAGCGACCCCGTTGAGCATGCCCCCGCGGGCAGCCGTTCCCTACGAGGGGAGCGGCTGTTTGTGTGGGCGGTTGCGGAGCATTCAAGTAAGCGGTGATCGGCATCAGATGCGTTCCACTGCCCAGTCCTTATCCACCCGTTCCTGCAGGTTCACCGCATGAGCAGCGCGATCCAGGTCGCCAAGACCGCCACTTACCTCCCCGACTTGGTGGAGGTGCAGCGCGCGAGCTTCAAATGGTTCCTGGAGAAGGGCCTGATCGAAGAGCTCGAGAGCTTTTCGCCGATTACCGACTACACCGGCAAGCTTGAGCTGCACTTCATCGGTAGCGAGTACCGGCTGAAGCGCCCGCGTCACGACGTTGAAGAAGCAAAGCGCCGTGATGCGACTTTTGCATCCCAGATGTATGTCACCTGCCGCCTGGTTAACAAGGAGACAGGGGAGATTAAGGAGCAGGAGGTTTTCATCGGCGAGCTGCCCTTGATGACCGAGCGAGGCACCTTCATCATCAACGGTGCCGAGCGGGTGATCGTCAACCAGATCGTGCGCTCACCTGGCGTCTATTTCAAGGATGAGCAGGATAAGAACGGTCGTAAAACCTTCAACGCCAGCTTGATCCCTAACCGGGGTGCCTGGTTGAAGTTTGAAACTGATAAAAACGACCTGCTGCACGTTCGTGTCGACAAGACGCGCAAGATCAACGCTCACGTGTTGATGCGGGCTATCGGCCTGTCTGACAACGACGTGCTCGATAAGCTTCGCCACCCCGAGTACTACCAGAAGTCGATCGAGTCGGCCAACGACGAGGGCATTTCTTCCGAAGATCAGGCCCTGCTTGAGCTCTACAAAAAGCTGCGTCCAGGCGAGCCTCCCTCTGTCAGCGGCGGCCAGACCCTGCTGCACAGCCGCTTCTTCGATGCCAAGCGCTACGACCTAGGTCGCGTCGGTCGTTACAAGATAAATAAAAAGCTGCGCCTCACCATCCCCGATGCGGTGCGCACCCTCACCCCTGAGGACGTGCTCAGCACCATCGACTACTTGATCAACCTCGAGCTCGATGTGGGCGGCGCCAGCCTCGATGACATCGACCACCTCGGCAATCGCCGGGTGCGCTCGGTGGGAGAGCTGCTGCAAAACCAGGTGCGGGTTGGTCTCAACCGGCTCGAGCGCATCATTAAAGAGCGCATGACGGTTGGCGAAACCGAGTCGCTTACCCCTGCCCAGCTGGTGAACCCCAAGCCCCTAGTGGCGGCGATCAAGGAGTTCTTTGGCTCCAGCCAGCTGAGTCAGTTCATGGACCAGACCAACCCACTGGCGGAGCTAACCCACAAGCGCAGGATCAGCGCCCTGGGCCCAGGCGGTTTGACCCGCGAACGGGCGGGCTTTGCAGTGCGCGACATCCATCCCTCCCACTACGGGCGCATCTGCCCGATCGAGACACCGGAAGGACCTAATGCAGGCCTGATTGGCTCCCTGGCCACCCACGCTCGAGTCAATGAGTACGGCTTCATCGAGACGCCGTTCTGGAGGGTTGAAGAGGGCATTGTTCATAAGAGCGGTGATCCCATCTACCTATCTGCCGATCTCGAGGATGAGTGCCGCGTAGCTCCTGGCGACGTGCCCACCAATTCCGATGGCTACATCACCGCAGATCTGGTGCCTGTGCGCTACCGCCAGGACTTTGAGAAGGTGCCCCCCGAGCAGGTCGATTACGTCCAGCTCTCGCCGGTGCAGGTGATCTCGGTGGCTACCTCCTTGATCCCCTTCCTTGAGCATGACGACGCCAACCGGGCCCTAATGGGTTCGAACATGCAGCGCCAGGCTGTGCCTTTGCTGCGGCCAGAGCGCCCCTTGGTGGGCACCGGCCTGGAAACCCAGGTGGCCCGCGACTCCGGCATGGTGCCGATCACCCGGGTCAATGGCACGGTCACCTTTGTCGATGCCACAGCCATCGTGATTCGCGATGAGCAGGGCACCGACCATGTGCACCACCTACAGAAGTACCAGCGCTCCAACCAGGACACCTGCCTCAACCAGCGCCCGATTGTGCGCCAGGGCGATCCCGTGATTGCCGGTCAAGTGCTGGCCGACGGTTCTGCATGCGAGGGCGGCGAGATCGCCCTGGGGCAGAACGTGCTGATCGCCTACATGCCCTGGGAGGGCTACAACTATGAGGACGCGATCCTGCTAAGCGATCGTCTCGTGCATGACGATCTATACACCTCGGTTCACATCGAGAAGTACGAGATCGAAGCTCGTCAGACCAAGCTTGGGCCTGAGGAGATCACGCGGGAAATCCCTAATGTGGCCGAGGAGAGCCTGGGCCACCTCGACGAGATGGGAATTATCCGCATCGGCGCCTATGTCGAAAGCGGCGACATCTTGGTTGGCAAGGTGACCCCCAAAGGTGAATCCGACCAGCCCCCAGAAGAGAAGTTGCTGCGTGCAATCTTCGGCGAGAAGGCCCGCGACGTGCGCGACAACTCCCTGCGAGTGCCCAGCACTGAAAGGGGTCGGGTTGTTGACGTGCGCATCTACACCCGCGAGCAGGGCGACGAACTGCCGCCCGGCGCCAACATGGTGGTGCGGGTCTATGTGGCCCAGCGCCGCAAGATTCAGGTTGGCGACAAGATGGCCGGCCGCCACGGCAACAAAGGCATCATCAGCCGGATCCTGCCCCAGCAGGACATGCCCTACCTGCCCGATGGCACCCCCATCGACATCGTGCTCAACCCCTTGGGTGTACCGAGCCGCATGAATGTGGGCCAGGTGTTCGAGTGCCTGATGGGTTGGGCGTCTTCCCACCTCGACTGCCGGGTCAAGGTGGTGCCATTTGACGAGATGCACGGCGCTGAAAAGTCGAAGCAGACCGTGCAGGCCTACCTCGAGGAAGCCGCCAAATTGCCCGGCAAGGAATGGGTCTACAACCCCGATAACCCAGGCAAGATTCAGTTGATCGACGGCCGCAGCGGCGAGCCTTTTGACCAGCCTGTGACTGTTGGGTACGCCCACATCCTCAAGCTGGTTCACCTAGTGGACGACAAGATCCACGCCCGCTCAACCGGCCCCTACTCCCTGGTTACCCAGCAGCCCCTGGGCGGCAAGGCCCAGCAGGGCGGCCAGCGTCTCGGTGAGATGGAGGTCTGGGCTCTTGAGGCCTATGGCGCCGCTTACACCCTGCAGGAACTGCTCACCGTCAAGTCCGACGACATGCAGGGCCGCAACGAGGCGCTCAACGCCATCGTTAAAGGCAAGCCGATCCCCCGTCCTGGCACGCCGGAGTCCTTCAAGGTGCTGATGCGCGAGCTTCAGTCGCTGGGTCTAGACATCGCCGTCTACACCGACGCCGGCGAAGAAGTGGATCTGATGCAGGACGTCAACCCCCGCCGCAGCACCCCCAGTCGTCCCACCTACGAATCCCTCGGCGTCGCGGATTATGACGACGACTGATCGCTGATTGATCGCGGATCGCTCCTTCAGCGGGCGAAGCCGTGCCTCCCATTCCTTTCTCGATCTCCGCGAGCTGCAAGCCGATGTCCAACAGCAACCTCCGCACCGAAAACCACTTCGACTACGTCAAGATCACCTTGGCGTCGCCTGAGCGGATCATGCAGTGGGGGCAGCGCACGCTGCCCAACGGTCAAGTGGTGGGTGAGGTAACCAAGCCCGAAACCATCAACTACCGCACGCTGAAGCCCGAGATGGACGGGCTCTTCTGCGAGAAGATCTTTGGCCCGTCCAAGGACTGGGAGTGCCACTGCGGCAAGTACAAACGGGTGCGTCACCGCGGCATCGTCTGCGAGCGCTGTGGTGTGGAGGTGACGGAGAGCCGGGTGCGCCGCCACCGCATGGGTTTCATCAAGCTTGCTGCCCCCGTATCCCACGTTTGGTATCTCAAGGGCATTCCCAGCTACGTAGCGATCCTGCTCGACATGCCCCTGCGGGATGTGGAGCAGATTGTTTACTTCAACTGCTATGTGGTGCTCGATCCGGGCGACCACAAGGACCTCACCTACAAGCAACTTCTTACGGAAGATGAGTGGCTGGAGATCGAGGACCAGATCTACGCCGAGGATTCGGATATTGAGAATGAGCCCGTGGTGGGAATCGGCGCCGAGGCGTTGAAGCAACTGCTGGAAGATCTTGAACTCAACGAGACCGCCGAGCAGCTGCGTGGGGACATTGCCGCCAGCAAGGGGCAAAAGCGCGCCAAGCTGATCAAGCGCCTGCGCGTGATCGACAACTTCATCGCCACTGGTGCCCGTCCCGACTGGATGGTGCTCGATGTGATCCCGGTGATTCCGCCCGACCTGCGCCCGATGGTGCAGCTCGATGGCGGTCGCTTCGCCACCTCAGACCTCAACGACCTCTACCGCCGCGTCATCAACCGCAACAACCGGTTGGCCCGTTTGCAGGAGATCCTGGCTCCTGAAATCATCGTTCGCAACGAGAAGCGGATGCTGCAGGAGGCGGTAGACGCCCTAATCGACAACGGCCGCCGCGGCCGCACCGTGGTGGGCGCCAACAACCGAGCTCTGAAGTCACTGAGCGACATCATTGAGGGCAAGCAGGGCCGCTTCCGTCAAAACCTGCTTGGCAAGCGGGTCGACTACTCCGGTCGTTCCGTGATCGTGGTGGGTCCGAAGCTGAAGATGCACCAGTGCGGCCTACCTAAGGAGATGGCGATCGAGCTATTCCAGCCGTTCGTGATCCACCGCCTGATTCGCCAGAACATCGTCAACAACATCAAGGCCGCTAAGAAGTTGATTCAGCGCGCCGATGATGAAGTGATGCAGGTGCTTCAGGAGGTGATCGAAGGTCACCCGATCCTGCTGAACCGAGCTCCGACCCTGCACCGTCTTGGCATCCAGGCCTTTGAGCCGAAACTGGTTGATGGTCGCGCCATCCAGCTACACCCGCTGGTGTGTCCGGCCTTTAACGCTGACTTTGACGGTGACCAGATGGCCGTGCACGTGCCGCTGGCGATCGAAGCTCAAACTGAGGCCCGCATGTTGATGCTGGCCAGCAACAACATTCTTTCGCCAGCTACTGGCGAGCCGATCATCACCCCGTCCCAGGACATGGTTCTTGGCGCTTACTACCTCACGGCCGAAAAGCCTGGAGCCATCAAGCCTGAATTTGGCGACCGGGCCAAGACCTTCGCCAACCTCGACGATGTGATCGATGCCTTTGAGGAGAAGCACCTTCACCTCCACGATTGGATCTGGGTGCGTTTCAACGGCGAGGTGGAGAACGACGACGAGGACAAGCAGCCCCAAAAAGAAGAAACCCTCAGCGACGGCACTCGCATCGAGCAGTGGCTCTTCCGCCGCGATCGCTTTGATGAAGATGGCGCCCTAATCAGCCGTTACCTGCTCACCACCGTGGGCCGCGTCGTGATCAACCACACGATCATCGACGCCGTGGCTGCGACCTGACGGCCGTTCCGGATTCAAGGTTCCGGGTTTCCGTTTTCCTTCCTCTTACGTCTATTAACTGCGCGCAGCCATGACAGCCACACCCGCTAAGAAAACCACCAAGAAGAGCGCCAAGAAGGCCGCCGAGGCAGCCGCTCTGGAAATTGCTGCTGCTGCAGCACTGAAGGCGAGCAAGGCGCTTAGCAAGCAGGCGCCACCCTTCCGCAACCGCATCATCGACAAGAAGGCCCTGCGCAATCTGGTCGCTTGGGCCTACAAGCACCACGGCACGGCTGCTACGGCCTCCATGGCTGATGAGCTAAAGGATCTCGGCTTCCACTACGCCACCCAGGCCGCCGTTTCGATCTCCGTCGATGACCTGCGCATTCCTGGTGACAAAGCTGCGCTGCTGGCTGAAGCCGAGGAGCAGATCACTGAAACCGAAGAGCGCTACCGGCTCGGCGAGATCACCGAGGTTGAGCGTCACACCAAGGTGATCGACACCTGGACCGAAACCAACGAACGTCTCGTGGCTGCGGTGCGCCGCAACTTCAACGAGAACGATCCACTCAATTCGGTTTGGATGATGGCCAACTCCGGCGCCCGGGGCAACATGTCCCAGGTGCGCCAGCTGGTGGGCATGCGCGGCTTGATGGCCAACCCCCAAGGGGAAATCATCGACTTGCCGATTCGCACCAACTTCCGCGAGGGTCTGACGGTCACCGAATACGTGATCTCCTCCTACGGCGCCCGCAAGGGTCTGGTGGACACCGCCCTGCGTACAGCCGACTCCGGCTACCTCACCCGTCGCTTGGTAGACGTAGCCCAGGACGTGATCGTGCGGGAAGACGACTGCGGTACAACCCGCAGCATTCCAATCGATGCCGATGAGAAAGGCAGGTTTGGTTCCAGGTTGATCGGCCGCCTTGCAGCCGAGCCCGTGGTTGCAGAGGACGGCGAAATCATTGTTGATCGCGACGGTGAGATCGACCCGATCCTGGCGCGCCGGATCGAGGCAGGAGGTGTGAAAACGGTGAAGGTGCGTTCGCCGCTCACCTGCGAGGCCTCCCGCTCGGTGTGTCGTAAGTGCTACGGCTGGGCCCTAGCCCACAACCAGTTGGTTGACCTCGGTGAAGCCGTCGGCATCGTTGCTGCCCAGTCGATCGGTGAACCCGGCACCCAGCTCACGATGCGGACCTTCCACACCGGTGGTGTGTCCACGGCCGAAACCGGCGTGGTCCGCTCCTTGGTGGATGGCACCGTTGAATTCGGGCCCAAGGCTCGGGTGCGCCCCTTCCGCACCCCCCACGGTGTGGAGGCCCAGCTAGCCGAAACAGACTTCACCCTCAGCGTTAAGCCCACGGGTAAGGGCAAGCTGCAGAAGCTCGACATCATCAATGGCTCGATCCTGTTTGTCGCCGATGGCGACACCGTGCCTGGAGACACGATCCTGGCCCAGATCGCCGCTGGCGTGACAGTTAAAAAGAGCGTTGAGAAGGCCACCAAGGACGTGATCTGCGATCTGGCCGGTCAGGTGCGCTACGAGGATGCGATCCAGCCCAAGGAGGTCACCGACCGCCAGGGCAACATCACCCTCAAGGCCCAGCGCCTGGGCCGGATGTGGGTGTTCAGCGGTGACGTTTACAACCTGCCCCCCAATGCCCTGCCCGTGGTGGGTGGCAACAAGGCCGTCACCACCGGCGAAGTGCTGGCCGAAAGCCGCCTGGTGAGCGAGTACGGCGGCGCCGTGCGCCTGCGCGATAGCGCCGGTGACTCCCGCGAGGTACAGATTGTCACCGCCAGCCTCACCCTCAAAGACTGCAAGTTGGTTGGTGAATCCACCCACTCTGGCGAGATCTGGCACCTCGAGGGCAAGGACAACATTCGCTACCGCCTCAATACCGCCCCGGGCAGCAAGATCGCCAACGGTGAGGTGATCGCTGAGCTCGCCGACGATCGCTTCCGCACCCAGACCGGTGGCACCGTCAAGTTTGCCCCTGGTTTGTCGATCAAGAAAGCCCGTAGCGCCAAGAATGGCTACGAGGTGAGCAAGGGCGGCACCCTGCTGTGGATTCCCCAGGAAACCCACGAGATCAACAAGGACATCTCCCTGTTGATGATTGAGGACGGCCAGTGGATTGAGGCCGGCACCGAGGTGGTGAAGGACATCTTCAGCCAGACCGCAGGCATCGTCACGGTGACCCAGAAGAATGACATTCTTCGGGAAATCATTGTGCGCTCAGGCACTCTCCACCTGGTCTCCGACAGCAAAACCATCAGCAAATTTGCTGACGGCAAGATGGTTACTCCTGGCGAGGAGATCGCCAAGGGTCTTAAGGCAGAGGCGATTCTGTTTGTGGAAGCAGTTGAAACCCCCGACGGTGGGGCCCTGCTGCTGCGTCCGGTTGAGGAGTACGCCATTCCAGATGCTGCCCACCTGCCCGAATTGGGCGCGGTTAAGCAGTCTGGCGGACCCTCTTTGAATCTCAAGGCCACCCAGCGCTTGGCCTTTAAGGACGGCGAGCTGATCAAGAGCGTCGATGGTGTGGAGCTGCTGCGCACCCAGCTGATCCTGGAAACCATCGACACCACTCCCCAGATGACGGTGGATGTGGAAGCGGTGTCTGATAAGCGGGCTAAGACGATCGAGCGCCTGCAGCTGACGATTTTGGAAACCCTGCTGGTGCGTCGCGACACCCTCTCCGATGCCAGCCACGGCTCCACCCACACCGATCTCCAGGTGGAAGACGGCATTGCGGTGAAGCGCGGCGATGTGGTGGCCACCACCCAGATCCTCTGCAAGGAGGATGGAGTGGTTCAGCTGCCTGATCTGGTCGATGGCGAGCCGATTCGCCGTTTGATCGTCGAGCGCGACGGCGACACCCGCAACATCGAGCTTGGTTCGGCTAAGTGTGAGGTTGGGGTTGAGCAGCGCATCGTCGATGGCGACCGGCTGGCGGAAGGGGTCGAAGCCCCCTGCTGCGGTCAGGTGGAAGCCATCAACGGCAGCACCCTCACTATTCGCCTCGGTCGCCCCTATATGGTTTCGCCCGACTCCGTGCTGCACGTGCGCGATGGGGAGTTGGTGCAGCGCGGTGACGCCCTGGCCCTGCTGGTGTTCGAACGTCAAAAGACAGGCGACATCGTGCAGGGTCTGCCCCGTATTGAGGAGCTGCTGGAGGCCCGCCGTCCGCGGGAATCCACAATTCTCTGCCGCAAGAGTGGCACCGTGCAGATCAAGCAGGGTGATGACGATGACTCCATAACCGTCTCGGTTATCGAGCACGACGATGCCATCACCGAGTACCCAATCCTGTTGGGTCGCAACGTGATGGTGAGTGATGGCCAGCAAGTGCATGCCGGTGAATCGCTCACCGACGGCCCGATCAATCCCCACGAGTTGCTTGAGTGCTTCTTCGAAGATCTGCGCAGCCGTAAGCCCACCATGGAGGCGGCCCAGGAAGCCATCTCCAAGCTGCAGTTCCGGATGGTCACGGAGGTGCAGAACGTCTACAAGAGCCAGGGAGTTGCGATTAGCGACAAGCACATCGAAGTGATCGTGCGCCAGATGACCAGCAAGGTGCGCATCGAGGATGCTGGGGATACCACCCTGCTGCCCGGTGAGCTAATCGAGTTGCGTCAAGTGGAGCAGGTCAATAGCGCCATGGCAATCACCGGTGGCGCACCCGCCGAGTTCACACCAGTGCTGCTGGGTATCACCAAGGCCTCGCTCAACACCGACAGTTTCATCTCGGCTGCCTCCTTCCAGGAGACCACCCGGGTGCTGACTGAAGCTGCCATCGAGGGCAAGAGCGACTGGCTGCGCGGTCTCAAGGAGAACGTGATCATCGGCCGCTTGATCCCTGCTGGTACTGGCTTCAGCGGCTTCGAAGAGGAGCTGCGGGCTGAGGCGGGCCCCCATCCCGACATCCTCGAGGAGGAGGCCATGGGCTATCGCCGCATGCAGAACCTGCGTCCCGACTACACCGTCGAGATGCCGGCTCCAGCGGCGTCGATGGCCGTGCTGGATGATCCCTCCGATGCGGATCTGGAGGCAACTCGCAGCCGCCATGGCATCGAAGCAAGCGTCAGCGGCACGGCAGCCTTTACCCGACCATCCGTTGAGGAGGGGCTGGAGGAGGAGCTGATCGCTGATCCCGCTGCCCTCGAGGGTCTGCAGGAAGAGGGGCTCCTCACCGATGAGTAATTCCGCCCGCACCAGCCTGAACACGCCGGTGCCCCAGCGCCGGTTGCCCCGCTTTGGCTTCCACGCCCACACCGAGCTGCTCAATGGCCGCATGGCCATGCTGGGTTTTATTGCCCTGCTGGTGGCGGAATGGAAGCTGGGCCACGGCTTGCTGACCTGGCCTTGAGCACATCGCCCGCTGCGCCGCTAGCCACTCCCCTGCTGGGGATGGGTTTGGCGGCCTTGGAGCAGTGGGCCGTTAGCCATGGTCAAGCCGCCTTCCGCGGCCGCCAGCTGCACGATTGGCTTTACGCCAAGGGAGCTCGCAGCCTCGACCAGGTGACTGTGCTTCCCAAGTTTTTCCGGGATCAGCTAACCACCCAGCCCCCCATTGATGCCGGCGACTGGATTGGTCGCTCGCGGGAGTTGCACCGCAGCGTCGCCCGCGATGGCACCACAAAATTATTGCTGGGTACCCACGACGGCCTCAGTATCGAGACCGTGGGCATCCCCGCCGAAGGCAGGCTCACGGTGTGTGTGAGCAGCCAGGTGGGCTGCCCGATGGCCTGTCGCTTTTGCGCCACCGGTAAAGGGGGGCTGCAGCGCTCCCTGGCGGTGCACGAGATCGTCGATCAGGTGCTGAGCGTGCGTGAGGTGATGGACCAGCGCCCCAGCCACGTGGTGTTTATGGGTATGGGTGAGCCCCTGCTCAACAGCGAGGCGGTGCTGGCAGCGATCGATTGCCTCTGCACTGATCTGGGTATGGCCCAGCGCCAGATCACGGTGAGCACTGTGGGGGTGCCCAAAAGCCTGCCAACCTTGGCGGAGCAGGCCCTAGAGCGGCTGGGCCGGGCCCAGTTCACCTTGGCGGTCAGCCTGCATGCCCCGGACCAGCGCCTGCGGGAGGAGCTGATCCCCACGGCCCATGCCTATCCCCTAGAAGCGTTGCTGGCCGATTGCCGCCACTACGTTGAGCTCACCGGCCGGCGGGTCAGCTTTGAATACATCCTGCTGGGCGGCCTAAACGACCAGCCCCGCCATGCCGAGGCCCTTGCGCGGCTCCTGCGCGGCTTCCAGAGCCATGTGAATCTGATCCCCTACAACCCGATCGCCGAGGAGGAATTCCAGCGTCCAGCGCCTGGCGCGGTGGAGGCGTTTCGACAGGCCCTGATCGATCGCCACGTGGCTGTGAGTGTGCGGGCCAGCCGCGGCCTCGATGCCGATGCCGCCTGCGGCCAACTGCGTCGCCGGCTCGAGGGCAGCCTGGAGCCGGCTTAAGCCAGAGCTCGATCAGGTGGCGTCGCGGTTGGGATCGAAGGCGCCGCGTGCTTCCTGTTCCCCCCAGGGGGTGAGCTGCAGCATCAGTAGAAAAGCCGGTATGGCGGCAGCGGCCGTAGCCAGGAAAAACATGGGCCAGCCCACGTTGCCCGCCACCACGCCGGCCGGGGCTGACAGCAGCGAGCGGCTGAGGGCATAGATGCCAGAAAGCAGGGCGTACTGGGTGGCCGAAAAGCGTGGGTTGCAGAGGCTCATCAGCAGCGCCACAAACACCGCGCCCACCATGCCTCCGCTCAGGTTCTCCAGGCTCACGGCGGCGATCAGCCCGCCGAAGCCCCAATTGAATTGGGCTAGGGCCCAGTAGGTGAGGTTGCCGCAGACGCCGGCGATGGCGAACAGCCACAGGGAGCGGTTCATGCCGATCCGGGCAAACAGCACGCCGCCAATCACGGTGCCGGCCATGGTGGCGGCAATCGCCCAGCCCCCCTGCACCAAGCCGATCTGGGCATCGCTGAACCCCTGCAATTTCAGGAAGGGGATGGCCATGGCGTTCAGCAGGCCATCGGGCCAGCGGTAGAGCAGCACCAGCAGCAGCAACTGCCAGGCCCGGTTTGGTCCCGCCCGGAACAAGAACTCCCGCGTTGGACCAAGCACCGCCTGCCGCAGGCTCGTGACCGGGTGTTGCACCGGTTGCAGGGCCGGGGCCCAGATCGTGATCGGCACTACGGCCGCCAGCAGAGCTGCGGCGGCAAGGAAGGCGGCCGGCCAGCCAAAGCGATCAGCCAGCAGGAATCCACCGGCACCCACCGCGAGCATGGCTGCCCGGTAGCCGAGGGTGGCTCCGGCAGCACCTGGCCCCCGCTCCACTTCGGGCAGGAGGTCGGTGCGGTATGCATCGACAGCGATGTCCTGGGTGGCACTGCAGACGGCCAGCACCAGGGCCGCGATGCCGATGGCGGTGAGGCTGGCTGGATTAGTGCTGGGTTGCAGCAGCGCCATCGCCGCAATCACGGGCACCAGAATTAGCTGCATCAGCAGCAGCCAGCCGCGGCGCCGATCGGGCCAGGCGATCGGCCAGCGATCTAAAAGCGGCGCCCAGAAAAGTTTGAGGGTGTAGGGCAGCTCAGCCAGTGGGATCAGGCCGATCAGGGCAAGAGGAACGCCGCTAGCGGTGAGCCAGCCCTGCAGCAACTTGCTGCCAACCATCAGCGGGGTGCCGCTGGCTACTCCCTCGGCGGTCACAGCTGTTAGACGCCGCCAGCTGCCGGAACTCTTATCTGCCATCACGTGGGCTTTAATCGGCGAACCCTAGGGGCGATGATGGAAGCCAGCACTCGAAAACGCTCCGGCCGTGCAATTTTTTCGCTCCACCCTGCTGCCGGCCGCGATTGTGGTGTTGTTTGGTCTGGCCCTGTTTGCCGTGAGCGCCCGCATCTGGTTGCCAGGTGACATGGCAGCCCCCGCCCCGATTGGCTGAGTCAACGTTGTGAGCGTTTCTCCCCAGTCCGATCAGCCATCCGGTGGGGCGAGTCCCTTCGGTGACGGTCCCTTCGGTGCCAGCCCTCAAGAGCTGTACCTCGACCCCGAGATGCTGGCTCAGGAGCTGGCAGAGGAGCTGCGCGGTGATCCGCTCGACGACCTTGATAGCAGTGATCCAACGGCCAGTGATGTGGCGGCCGAGTGCGATCTGGGCTTGGTGTTGTTGCGGGGCGAGGCAGGGGGAAGCAGCCATGAGCAGTGCATGCAGGGGTTGCGCATTTTTTGTGAACACCGCGATCCCCGGGCCCTGCCCCTGCTGCTGCCGCTGCTGACGGTGAGCTGTCCAATCCTGCGGATGAGTGCGGTCTACGCCTTGGGCCGCAACCCCAGTCCCCAGGCGGTTGAGCCCCTGCTGGGCCTGCTGGTCTCAGATGACAACGGCTACGTGCGCAAGGCCGTGGCCTGGAGCTTGGGCAACTACCCCGACGCTCCCATCCTTAATCCCCTAATTCGCTCCCTGCAGGTGGATATCTCCGCGGTGCGCCTCTGGGCTGCCAGCTCCCTGGCTGAGGCGGGCTGCACCGGGCCGGCAAAGGCCGATCCGGCTGCGGCCCAGCTGTTGCTCAGCCTGCGCATCGACAGTGAGCCGGCGGTGCGCAGCAACAGCGCTTGGGCTCTCGGTCGCCTCTACGGCGAGCTGGTGGAGCCCCGGCAGCAGCTGGTGGTTGAGTCGCTGTTGAACGCCATGCTCAACGATTTCGAATCCGGGGTGCGCGATGAGGCCCGGCTGGCCCTTGAGCAGCTCGAACAGCCGGAGGTGTTGGAGCGTCTGCAGACGCTGGTGGAGGAGGGGTTGCTCAGCTGACCAGGCGCAGGATTTCCTGGTTAACATCCGCAAAGCTCTCAGGCAATGGGATGGATCAGCTCACCATCCGCTATCGAATCCACCCCGATGGGCGCGTCGAGGAGCTGGTGGAAGGGCTGAATGGCATGGCGTGCGAACAGCTCACTGAGCGCATTGAGGCCAGGCTTGGAGTTGTGCAGCAGCGCCGGTCAACGGCTGAGGCCTTTCTCTGCCAGCAGCAGGCCCAGCAAAGCCAGGTCCAGTCTCTCTCCTGAACCAATTACTTCTCCTTAAATCGATGTCGCACTTCAGCACCATCAAGACCGAGCTCCGTGATTGCCAGTCCTTGCTCGAGGCGCTTGAGGATCTGGGCCACGCCCCAAGGCAGGGAAGCTTGATGGTGCGCGGTTATCGCGGCCAAACCGTGGAGGCCCAGCTGGCTGTGGTTCAGGCCAATGGCGCTGATATCGGTTTTCGCTTCAATCCTGAGACCGGTAGCTATGAGCTCGTGACCGATCTCGACCTCTGGAATCAGGCCGTGCCGGTGGAGCGCTTCCTGGCCCAGCTCAATCAGCGATATGCCCTGCGCAGCATCCTGGCCGCCACTGCTGAGGAGGGTTTCCAGGTGAGCGAGCAAGCCCAGCAGCAAGACGGCAGCATTGAATTGGTTGTTACCCGTTGGGCCTAGATCCGGCAGCTCACCCCGGCATGGTTGATCCCTCCCTGGCGTTCACCGCCACGGCCCTTTCCCCCGATTCACGGCGTAGTGGTCACGAACCACTGCTGGGCGGAGCTTTGGGTCAGAAGGCTGTCTGGGTTGACGAGGCTGTCTGCATTGGCTGTCGCTACTGCGCCCACGTGGCCGTCAACACCTTTGCGGTTGAACCCCACTGGGGCCGCTCCCGGGCGATTCGCCAAGACGGCGACTCCACCGAGCTGATACAGGAGGCGATCGATACCTGTCCCGTTGATTGCATCCATTGGGTTGCTTATGAGCAGTTGCCCGAGTTGCAGCAGCAGCTAGACGGCCAGGAAATTCTTCCCCTTGGTGTGCCTTCGCCGGTGCGGCTCAAGCGCACGTTGCCGCGCCCAGGGGCTGCTTAGCCGGCAGCCCCACGGCCCTGGGATAGGTGCGCGGGCAGGGGGCCAGCGGTTTAACCACCAGGGCGTGGCGGCTACCCCGGCCACTAGGTAATTCCCTGGCCAGGCATTGATCGATGCCAGCCTTCAGGGGGATAAGGGCGGCGTTGAGGTCCCGTTGGTCATCGGCTGACCACTGGCCGCGATAAAGCAGGGCTCGCCCCTGGGGTTGCAGCAGCGGCACCAGGTATTCGGCCACCACCGGCGCGCTGGCCACGGCCCGGGCCAGGGCCCAGTCGAACTGGCCCCGACAGGCCTGCTGCTGGCCGGTGCGCTCGATCCGTTCGCAGCGCAGCTGCACCCTCTCCCCAAGCCCTAGCGCTGCGGCCATGGCCTGCACCGCCTCCACCTTGCGCCCCACCGAATCCACCAGGGTCAACTGGGCCTGGGGAAAGGCGATCGCTAGCGCCAGGCCGGGGAAGCCACCGCCGGTGCCCACATCGATCAGCCGCAGCGGTGCCTGGGCTGCCCCCGATTGCAGTAGGGGCACCAGGGGCCAGAGGCTGTCAAACACCTGGGCTATCCAGAAGTCGTCGTCCTCCACCAGCCGGGTCAAGTTGAGCTTGCTGTTCCATTGGCGCAGCTGCTCCTGCAGGTCGCCCAGCGACTTTTCTTGGGCTGGGCTGGGCTGCCAGCCGAGCTCCTGCCAGAGGGCATTGCCGGTGAGGGTGCGAGCCATCCAGCTTGGCGACGGGTTTCTGATCTCTAGGATCCCGCAGACCGGATCGTTTTCCCGGTGCCCTGCCCTTGGCCAGCTCCCCACCCAGTTATTACTCGTTGCTCCAGGTGCAGCAGAGCGCCTCGTCCCAGGAGCTACGCCAAGCGTTCCGGGGGCTGAGCAAGCGCTACCACCCCGACACCACCGTGCTGCCGGCTGGGGAGGCTGCATTGGCTTTCCAGCAGCTTCAGCAGGCCTATGGGGTGCTGAGCGACCCGGCCCTGCGTCAGCGCTACGACGACCAGCTGCGCCCGCCTTCGCTGCCCAGCAGCCCCGTTGCACCGCCACAGACCATCATTTCTCGGCCTGCTTCGGTGCGGCGTGATCTTTCTGGTGGCGAGTGGCTGGCGCTGCTGCTGCTGGGCTTTGCCCTGGTGTTGAGCTTGGTTCTGGGTGTGGGAGTGGCCTGGATGCGCGGCGCCCAATTGGTGCAATGGCCGAGCTGGTGGCCTGAGGGCGCCCCCACCAACGTGACAGGGTTGGTTTCATGACCGATATGCCCAGTTCCCAGACACCGCTGTACCACCACCCCCTGCCTGCTCTGGAGCACTGGCTGGATCAGTTGGGTGCCAAGCGGCAGCGCGCCAATCCCTGCCTCTGGGACCTGCACCGCCCCGAATGGAGCGCCCAGATTGAGCTGGAGGTGGACGAGCTCAAAGTGAGCTGGCACAGCGACGGCCAGGTGTGTGTGCGTCACTTTCCCTATGGCTTGTCGCGGGCCGATGCCGAAGCGGTGATCCTGGCGGGGCCTTAACGGCAGATGCGGCTCTGGCGCTCCTCTGCGCTGGAGAGCGGCCCGCAGTTGACCCAGCGCACCAGGGAGGTTTCAACGTCGGTGAACAGCACCAGCACGCCGCCGCAGAGCAGCACCAGGGCGCCACTTACCAACCAGTGCTGCTTGCTCATCGGCGGGGGTTTGGGCCTGCGCCCATGGCTGCCGTCAGGGTACGGCCCAGCTCTTGCGCCTGCCATTGGGCAGCCAGCCCCGAGGCGGTGAGCGGTTCTAAAGGTGGCAGCTGGGCTAGCACGGGCGCTTGGGCCAAGGCGGCCAGGGTGGCGGGATTGTCGGGATGGAGCGGGCCATTCAGCACCAGTCCCAGCAGGGGAATCGAGCGCTGGCGCAGGGCCTGCACCGACAGCAGGGTGTGGTTGAGGGTGCCCAGGCCGCTGCGGGCCACCAGCAGCACCGGCAGCCCCCAGGTGGCTAGCTGATCGATTTGCAGCCAGTCGCGGCGCAGGGGCACCAGCAGCCCACCGGCGGTCTCAACTACCAATGGCCCGGCCACTGCCGGCAGGGCCAGCCGGGCCGGGTCGATCGTGATGCCCTCTAGTTCGGCTGCCCAGTGGGGTGACACCGGCGTCTGCAGCCGGTAGGCCTCCGGCAGCAACCGCTCCGCTGGCAGCTGCAGCAGGGCCTGCAGGCGGCCCGAGTCGCCGCCGCCTTCCAGTCCGCTTTGCACCGGTTTCCAGTAGGTGGCCCCGAGCCCCTGCACCACAAGGGCGCTCACCACGGTTTTGCCCACGTCGGTGTCTGTGCCGCAGATCACCAGGGCGTTGCTGCAGCTGCTCATGGGCCGGGTCGCTGACCAAGTAGCACTAATACTTCCCAGCTGACGCAGCCATCTGCTGGCCAGCAGTGCAGCAGCCGGCGCAACTCGGCCGCACTGAGGCGGCTGGCCCGGCTGGCGCTGGCCCCGAGGCCCTGTAGCTGCTGCAGAAAGCCGAGGCCGCTGCCGTAGGCGCGGCTGAAGCGCAGCCGGCGGCTGTAGTGAGCCATCAGGCCGCCCCGGCTGGTGGCTGCCAGCAGGGCTTCGGCGTCGGGCAGGCTCAGGGCTGTGCAGGGCACCCCTGCAGCCGCGGCGGCCTGGTGCCACTGGGGAAAACTGGCGCTTGTCGGCACCGCCAGGCCGAGCCAGCCCCCTGGCCGCAACTGCTCGCACCAGTGCTGCACTTGGGCTGGGGGATTCTCCAGCCACTGCAAGGCGAAGCTGGAGGTGAGCAGGGAGGCCTGGCCCAGTTGCTCCGGCAGCCCCCGGTTGAGGTCCCAGCCGAGCTGGCCGCCGGCAGTGGTCAGGGGGTTATGGGCCAGTAGTTCGGGGCAGATATCAAGCTGCAGGAGGGCTTCCTGGCATCCCTGAGCCCGCAGCGCCTGCCCCACCAGGCCGCTGCCGGCGCCCAGATCGGCCCTTGGGCCGGCGGCAAGGTGGAGGGGCGCGCATAGGTGGGCCAGGCGCCAGGCCACCCCCTGCTGCAGGCGGGCATGGCGGGCGTAGCCGGCGGCATGGCGGCCGAAGCGGCTGCTCACGCGCGCGCTGAACACTGAGTCATCTAACAGCGTGTCACTTAAAACCGTGTCACGCACTGGATTTGCGTTCATGGCAGGCCCTCGATCCAGCCACACACGGTGGGCACGAGGGCCGGGCTGAGCAGGCAATGCCCCACGCCCGCCAGCACCAGGGTGTCGGCGGCAGGTAGGAGGCTGCGCAGCTGTTGGCGGGCTTGCGGATTCACGATCTGATCCTCGCCGCCCTCCACTATCAACACCCGCGCCTGGAGCGGGAAGCCAGGCGGTAGCCCCGCCGTGGCCGCCAACAGGTTTAGATCTTCTGCCAGCCGCTGGCGGCCGGAGGCATCAAGGGGGGCGGCGGCGATGCCGGGTGGCAGCAGGCTGGCGGGCTGGGGGGCTGCGGCGCGCTCCATAAATGTTTGCAGCATGGTGCTCGCTTCGGGGCCGGCCAGCTGGCTTGCCATGGCCGCCACGGCGCTGCGCAGCCGGCGGCCGCCGGGGCCCTCGGGCAGGAATGCTCCGAAGCTGGCGAGCAGCACCACCGCATCGGCCTGGGCCAGCACGGAGGCGGGCAGCAGGTGGGGGCCCAGCGAGTGGGCGATCACCAGCTTCAGCCCCTGGTCGCTCTGCCAGGCCACCGGCCTGGGCGCTTGCCCGCCGTAGCCCCGTTCGCCGCACTGCCACGCCCAACCGCGGGCGCTCCAGGCGCTGTGGAATGGTTCCCAGCCCTGGGCATCGCCGGCCCATCCGTGCATGGCGATCAGCTGCATGCAGGACTCCCCAGCGCTGTGAGCAATCGCTCCAATGTGCCCGCCGGTAGGTCGTGGCGCAGCACCAGCCGCAGCCGCGCCGTGCCTTCGGGCACGGTGGGGGGGCGGATGGCCACGCTCAATAGGCCGGCTGCTTCCAATCTTTGTTGCAGCTCGAGAGCCCGGAGATCGTTGCCCACCAGCAGCGGCAGGATCGGCCCGGTGCCTGGCGGCCGCGGCCAGCCGGCCGCTTCCAGGCCGGCGCGCCAACGGGCGGCTCGCTGCAGCAGGGCCTCGCCGCGGGGTTCGGCCTGAATCAGGGCCAGGGCAGCCAGGGCGCCGGCGGCCAAAGGTGGGGCAAGGGCTGTGGTGTAGCGGAAGGCGCCGCTGGATTGCAGCAGCCAGTCCCCCACCAGGGCATCGCCGGCCAGAAAGGCCCCGCCGCCACCAAAAGCCTTGCCGAAGGTGCCGCTGATCAGGGCGATTTCGGGCTGGTTGTGGCCCAACCCCCGTCCGCCGGGGCCGAGCACCCCCAGGGCATGGGCCTCATCGAGCAGCAGGGCGGCGCCGTGTTCGGCGCAGAGGGCCGTCAGGGCCGCCACATCCACACTGGTGCCCTGCATCGAGAACAGGCTCTCGCTCAGCACCAGCAGCCGCTGCTCGGGAGCGCTCTGGCGGGCTGCTTGCAGCTGGGAGTCGAGCTGGGCCAGGTCGTTGTGGGCGAAGCGCTGCAACCGGGCACCGCTGGCGCGCACCCCGGTGAGCAGGGAGTGGTGGATCAGCCGGTCGGCCAGCACCAGGCTGTGGCGATCGGCCAGGGCCCCTACCGCCGCCAGGTTTGCCTGAAAGCCGCTGGGGAATAGCAGCACCTGCTCGCGCCCCAGCCAGGCAGCCAGCGCTGCCTCTAGCTCGCCATGCACCGGCCGACTGCCGCTCACCAGCCGCGATGCTCCGGCCCCCAGTCCCTGGCTGGCCGCGGCGGCCTGGGCGGCTGACACCACCTCGGGGTGACGGCTCAGGCCCAGGTAGTCGTTGCTGGCTAGATCCAGCAGGGGGGCACTCCTGCTGTGGGGAGTTGCCAGATCAAGGGTGGCGGCGGTTGCGGCGGGGGCAAAGCTGCGCAGGCCGCGGCGGCGCTGGGGGGGAATGGCTGCGAGTTGACGCCGCAATTGATCCCGCCAGCTGGCGGCTCTTTCCCCTGAGGGGGGAGAGGTGGTGCCGGGTTGTGTCAACGACCGGACAGGGCTGCGCAAACGCTAAATCCGAGCTTGTGCCTCGGCCTGTTGCTACTAGAGCTGGCCTGAGGCGGATCAGGCATCTCCCTCATAGGATGGATACATGATCCAGCTCAAAAAGCAGCGTGCCTGAAATGGCGCCCAATGGGCTGGATCCTGCAGCAATTTTCCCCTTCCCGCTCGACGACTTCCAGCTCGAGGCGATCGACGCGCTCAACCAGGGCCACTCGGTAGTGGTGAGCGCCCCCACGGGCTCCGGTAAGACGTTGGTGGGTGAGTACGCCATCTACCGCGCTCTGGCCCATGGCCAGAAAGTTTTTTACACCACGCCGCTGAAGGCGCTCTCTAATCAGAAACTGCGCGATTTCCGCGAGCAGTTTGGTGCCGACAAGGTGGGGCTCCTAACCGGTGACATGAGCCTCAACAGAGAGGCCCAGGTGGTGGTGATGACCACCGAGATCTTCCGCAACATGCTCTACGCGGAAGCCGATGCGGGAGATGACCCGCTGGAGGGCGTGGAGGCGGTGGTGCTCGATGAGTGCCACTACATGAACGATTCCCAGCGCGGCACCGTCTGGGAGGAGTCGATCATTCACTGCCCGCCGCCGATTCAATTGGTGGCGCTTTCGGCAACGGTGGCCAATGCGGGCCAGCTCACCGACTGGATCGAGAGAGTGCATGGGCCCACCCAGCTGGTGCTCAGTGACCACCGGCCGGTGCCGCTGGCCTTTAGCTTCTGCAGTGCCAAGGGGCTGCACCCCCTGCTCAACGACGAGGGCACCGGGCTCCATCCCAACTGCAAGGTGTGGCGCGCCCCCAAGGGCAGCCAGCGCAAGGGCCCTAAAACACCGAAACCGCCCCAGCCCGAGGCTCCCCCCCTGGGTTTTGTGGTGGCCCAGATGGCGGAGCGCGACATGCTGCCGGCCATCTACTTCATCTTCAGCCGCCGGGGCTGCGATAAGGGCGTCAAGGAGCTGGGCAAGGCCGCCCTAGTGACGCCCGCTGAACAGGCGCGCATCAAGGCCCGCCTGGATCTGTTTGTGGCAACGACCCCCGAGGCGGTGCGGGAAGGCGGTCACGCCGAGGCCCTGCTGCGGGGCATTGCCGCCCACCATGCCGGTGTGCTGCCGGCCTGGAAGGAGCTGATCGAGGAGCTTTTCCAGCAGGGGCTGATCAAGGTGGTGTTTGCCACCGAAACCCTGGCGGCCGGCATCAACATGCCGGCTCGCACCACGGTGATCTCGGCGCTGAGCAAGCGCACCGAGCGAGGCCACCGCCCTTTGATGGGCAGTGAGTTTTTGCAGATGGCGGGCCGGGCCGGCCGGCGCGGCCTCGATACCCAGGGCTACGTGGTGACCGTGCAGAGCCGCTTTGAAGGCGTGCGCGAGGCGGGCCAGCTCGCTACCGCGCCAGCTGATCCGCTGGTCAGCCAGTTCATGCCCAGCTACGGCATGGTGCTCAACCTGTTGCAGCGCTACGACCTGGCTAAGGCCAAGGAGCTGGTTGAGCGCAGTTTTGGCCGCTACCTTGCCACCCTCGATCTAGTCGAGGACGAGGCCCGTATCGCCCAGTTGATGCAGCAGCTCGAAGGCCTGGAAGATGGCTCCGGTGAGGTGCCCTGGGACGACTTCGAGGACTACGAAAAGCAGCGAGCTCACCTGCGCGAAGAGAGGCGCATTTTGCGGATCTTGCAGCAGCAGGCCGAGGAAACCGTCGCCCACGAGCTCACCTTGGCGTTGCAATTCGCCAGCGAGGGCACTTTGGTGAGCCTCAAGGCACCCCAGCTGCGCGGCCGGGTGACGCCGGCGGTGATTGTGGAGAAGGTGAAGGGGCCGGGGCAGTTCCCTTTGCTCAAGTGCCTCACCGACGAGAACCTTTGGCTGTTACTGCCCTGCCACGGGGTGGTCAGCCTCCATGCCGAGCTCAGTTGCCTGCAGGTGAGCCAGGTGGATCCCCCCGAGTTGCGCCAGCTTGGTGAGTTGCGCCACGGCGATCAGGCCAGTGGCGGCTTGGCCCTTGCCGTTGCCCACATGGCCAGTCGCCACGACATGGCCACCCCCCAGTACGACCTGGCGGGTGAGGTGCAGGACCAGGCCCAGCAGGTGCATCAGCTGGAGGAAGGCCTGGAGCAGCATCCAGCCCACCGCTGGGGCGACCGCCGCCAGCTCAAGAAGCACCGCCGCCGCATGGAGGAGTTGCAGCTGGAGATCGAGGAGCGCCAGCAGCTGCTGCACTTCCGCTCTAATCGCCACTGGGATACGTTCCTGGCGTTGATTGAGGTGTTGCGCTTTTTCGGTGCTCTGGCGGGAGCTGATGGCCTGGAGCCCACCGAGGTGGGCCGCACGGTGGCCGCCCTGCGCGGCGACAACGAGCTGTGGCTGGGACTGTCGCTGATGAGCGGTCACCTCGATGAGCTCGATCCGCCCCAGCTGGCGGCGGTGTTTGAAGCTATCTCCACCGAAGTCAACCGGCCCGATCTGTGGTGCGGCTACCCGCCGCCACCGGCCGCCGAGGAGGCCCTGCATGATCTGCGCGGCCTGCGCCGCGAGCTGGAGCGTCAGCAGGAGCAGGCCAAGGTCAACTTCCCGCTTTGGTGGGAGCCTGAGTTGATGGGCCTGGTGCACGCCTGGGCTAAAGGTGCCAGCTGGAGCGACATGATTGCCAACACCTCCCTCGACGAGGGTGATGTGGTGCGGATCCTGCGCCGCACCGTGGATTTGCTGGCCCAGGTGCCCTACTGCGAGGCGATCAGCGAGCAGCTGCGCAGCAAGGCCCGCGCTGCCCTCAAATCGATCAATCGCTTCCCGGTTTGCGAGATCGAGGATTTGTTGCCCAAGGAGCCGGCGGCGATTGCCAGGCCGGTTGAACCCGCATGAGGTTGGAGCAGCGGCGCCTCTGCCGTGTGCCGCTTGAACCTGCCCCGCTGGCGGACCAGCTGGAGCTGTTCCTGGCCAAACCCTTGCGGCCATTGCGCGGCCTGCTCGACCCCAATCGCCTCCAGTCCGATGGTGGTGATTTGTACGACTACAGATCAAGACCCTATGGAGTGGCGGGCTGGACCCTCCAACCCCGGGTTTCGCTGCGGGCTCGGCTGATTGCAGGGGAGCTGTTGATCGAGCAGGTCGCCTGCAGGGTGGATGGTTTGGGCGAGTGGCAGGAGCGGCTGCGCTTTGGTTTGGAGGCCCGGCTGCGCCCGGCTGCAATTGCACCAACAGCCCTAGAGGCCGAGGCTTTGGTGTGGGCCGAGCTGCCTGGGGTGGCCGTCGTGGCAGCCGCACCCGTGCTCAACCTGGCCCTGCAGCAACTGCTCGATCGGCTGGAGCGGCGCTGCCAGCAGGGGCTGCGCCGGCGGGCTGAAGCCTGGCTGGGTAGGGCCTCGTAGTCTGCAGCCCTTCAAGCATCGACATCGGTTGGCCGCAAGCACCTTGGTCATGCACGTGGGCATCCACAAGACCGCTTCGACTTACATCCAGCACCGTCTCAAGCGCAATCAGCGGTTCTTGCGCCAGCAAGGCCTGCTTTATCCAGGCCGGCGGCGTGACCATATGCGTCTGGTCAAGGCTCTCAGCCAGGGCAACCTGCAGCCCTGGGGCAAATTGCTGGATCGTGCAGCTCGCAAGGGCCGCACGCCGCTGGTGTCGGCCGAGCTCCTTTCGCTGCTGCTGGCTCGCCCAAGTGCCGATGGGGACTGCTCCGTACTGGCGCAGTTGCTGGGTTTTCTCAAGGAGCGGGGGGTGGGCCTCCATCTGGTGGCCTTTGTGCGGGATCAGCCGGCTTACCTCAACTCGCGCTACACCCAGCTGCTGAAGCGCTTTTACTTTGCGCTGCCTTTTGAGCGTTACCTGAGCCAGACCATGCGCGCTGGCGGTGAGAGTGAGTGCGATTACGAGCGGCTGTTCGGCGAAGCCTTGGAGCGCAGTGAGGTGCGCTGTTCGCTACTGCCCTTTCGTAGTGGCGAAGCCGATCCCTGTGAGCGCCTGCTGCAGGCCATCGGGGTAGCTAGCTGCGCCGACTTGGATCCTTTGGATCAGCGCGCCAACGCCCAACCTGGCTGGCAGGCCGTGTGGATCGCCCAGCGGATTGCTCGGCGGCTCCAGCGTCACCATCTAGAGGCCTGGCGTGATGCTGCGTGCAAGTTGAGGATCAGGAAGGGGCTAGAGCGGCTAGCTGAACGCCAGGGCTGGCCGGCTGAACCGTTTCAGGGGCTGAGCGAGCCTTTGCTCGCTCGGCTGGAACATCGCTATGGAGCAAGTAACGATCGTTTTGCCAGCCGGGTGTGGGGCTGTTCCTGGCGGGAGCTATTCCCCCGCCCCTCCCCCGCTCTTAGCCCGGAGGCACCTCGCAGCGTTGAGGAACGGCGCCAGCTGGTTGCCCTTGCCGATCAGCTGTTGGCCGATGGGCTGGCATCTTTAAAGGGGCCCGATCAGGCTGAGCGGATCAGTTCAAAGGGAATGCGCTGGAAGACGATGCCGCCGTGGCGCTGGTTGTCTCGAGCTTTGCGGTAGCTAGCCCCCGATTCCACCAGCAGGGCCACATCGCCGTTGGCGAAGCGGGCCAGGTCGCTGTAGCCAGTGAAGCTGCCGGCCCCCTGGCCGTAGCCGAACCCCCGGTTCCAGCTCTGGCCATTGTTGGTGCTGAGGCGGAGGCGGCCGTTGGTGCGGTGCTGTAGATCCACCGGATTGGCAAACAGCAAGGTGGCTTGCTGGCCGGGACCAAAGCCGTAGGTGAGCAGGCTTGCCTGGCAGCCGTTGAGCGGTTCGATCAACTGGGGATCGGGCCCGCTGCTGGCCATGGTGAGGCCACCATCGCGGCTGATGCTCACCACCCGCCGGCCGCCTTTGCTGCGGCTGTTCAGCATCAGGCTGCCGTCGCCGAGCTCGGTCACAGCGCATTCGTTGGAAGGGCTGTAGCTGGCCACTGCGCCAACCCGCCAACTAACGCCACCATCGTCGGAAAGCAGCAGGTGGGAGGCACTACCTCGGCCTTTGATGTTGTGCCGTGCAGGCACAACGATGCGTCCACTCGCGGGCTCCAGCTGCTTGACGATGCCGTGGCCGGGACCGATTCCATACCAGAGCTTCCAGCCCGGCAGTCTCACCTGGCTAGTGATGTCGCGGGAGGGGGCCCAGCTGCTGCCGTCGTCGTCGGAGAACGTGATTCGTACGTCTCTCGAGCCCCGATCAGACTCACTTGCTATGGAGGCATTCCAGAGCCACAGCAGCAGGATGCGGCCGCTGGGAAGCACCACAGGCAGGGGGATTTTGCAGGGGTTTGGCCCGTCGTTGGCCAGCACCTGCAGCGGCTCCCAGCTGCGGCCGCCATCGAGGGAGCGCCGCAGCAGCACATCAATGTTGCCCTCGTCCTTGCAGTTGTCCACGCGCCCGCCACAGAAGGCCAGCACGCTGCCTTTGGCACTGATCGCCAGGCCAGGGGTGCGGTAGCAGCTGTATCCAAGCTCCCCAGAGATGAAAGGATTACTAATCAGCTGACCTTGTTGCCCCGGCTGGGGTGCGCCGCTTTGACGCACACGGGCTATCCCCCTGCCGGCCAGAACGGTTGCTAGTCCTGCTCCGGAGAGGCCCAGCAGAATTTGGCGTCGACTCAGCTGGCTCATTGTGGGCCCTTTCGAAGACACAAGTTAGGATGGTTCTATAGGAGAAATTTTGGCTGCGCCAATGCATACACGCTCGCTCAAGCAGGAGCCCGCAACTGTTCTAGAGATGCGCGGTGCTTCTAAGCGGGTGGTTGAGGGAATTGACCACTCTTATAGGGCGTTTCACGATTTTTCTCTAAATGTCTATGCCGGTGAGCGGCTTGGCATTTTTGCAGTCAATGGTTTTGAAGCTAAAGCCATGGTGGCTTGCCTAAGTGGTGTAGAGCCACTGGATTCAGGCAGCGTTGAACATAGAGCTTCGGTGTCATGGCCACTCGGTACAAATGACGCCTTCCTCGGTAAATTATCTGGTTATGTGAATGCACGTTTTGCTGCTGAGATTTACAGCCAGCCTGGGAAGATAGAGGATGATATGCGGCTAATTCAGGAGTTGGCAGGGTTTGATGAAACAATGTTTCACGAGCCTCTGGCTGATTGGCCTGCGATCAATAAGGCTTGCCTGAAGCTGGCAGTTTCGCTCGCCTTTGAATTTGATGTGGTCACGGTGGGGAGGATCAGTTGCTGGGATCATCGAGCAATTCATCCTAGGGCTGCTCGGATTCGTGAACATTTTGAGCAGCGTATTGCTGGCCGGACTTTGATTGTAAGTGCTAGCGGGCAGTCGAATTTGGCTATTGATTATTGCGATGAGGGATTGGCATTGGTTAATGGTGAACTTGCCTATAGAGGGGATCCAGAGGTTTGTCTGGAAATGGTTAAGGAAGAGTCTAGGCGCCAGAAGCAGGATAGGCGCCAACGTGTTAATAAGCGAATTGCTGATTTGCTCGGCGATGATGATTCGGACGAGTCGAGCGAAGATGCTTTGATCGAATCCCGTGACAAGTCAGACGGGGATATATTGGTCTTGCGATGACTCGCTGCATCTTCGAATGCTATTCATAAGCATTTGTTGGTAGTAGTTGCTAGGGTTGGCGGGATGATTGCTGCGAGGTTTTAACTCGCAGGAGCTGTTGCCGTGATATTGCTTTGTGTCCATGGCAAAAACGAGTTCGCCCAGCGGGTTTGGACGTGTTCGTGGCAGAAGGTGATTCACTGGAAATTCTGGTGCAGTAGTTCATCATCCCTTCAGTGCATCAAAATCAGCACCTTGATCTGATACCTAGCAGCGTCGCCCGTAAGATGGGAATCATTGGTAGTTCCGTGAGTTGATCCATGCGTAGCTTTGCGCCCCGCTACGTGTTAGCAAAACTGCTGTTGCAGCTGCGTGTGGTGTCTGCGGTGGCCCGCCGCGAGCTCCAGCTGCGCGCCGCTAAGGGTGCAATGGGAGTGGCTGGTGTGTTTGTTGAGCCCCTGGCGCTGATCGTTACGTTTCTTGCTTTGCGAATCTTTTTGCGGGGCTCAGGTGATTCAAGCTACATGAATCCGGCACTGTGGCTTGCCCTCGGATTTATTCCCTTTTTTATGTTTGCTGAGATTGCGATTAAGGCTATTAACGGGGTTGAGAAAAGCAGCGAGATTTATTTTTATAGGCGACTTCGTCCCCTCGATTCCCTGATGGGCAACACGTTGCTGCTGGCGCAGATCTATGGATCACTACTGCTGCTATTTGTCCTTGGTAGTGCTGCCTGGGAATGGCGCCCTGTAGTTCAAGACCTTGGCTCCTTGATTACACTGTTTTTAGGATTGGCTTTGCTTGGTTTTGGTATTGGCTTGAGCACCTTGGTAGTGGGACGCCGCCTTCCGGTTGTGGCTTGGATTATGCAATTGTTCTTGCGGCGCATACTTTTGTGGACATCCTGCATCTTTTTCTCGATAAGCATTATTCCTGATGCTTTTCGCTCGTGGATTTTATGGAATCCAATCGCTCACGGTATTGAGCTGATGCGGGCGGCCTGTAATCCGGCATATCCAATTCCAGGTGTGAGTGCGATCTATTTTTGGGGTTGGGTTTTTGGCTCGGTTGGCTTTGGTCTGCTTGTGTATGGAAACAATGAGAATTTGTTATTTGTTGTAGATAAGTCCCTGCCCGATGATTCCAGCAGGGATGGCGATTGATCGTCTTCGCTGATAGACTGATTAGACGCATAGCTTCACCGGCCTTGATCCAGCAGTCCCGATCCAAGGAAGCTCGCCCCCTATTCCGTGAGCAGCAGGGTTTTAGGGACTCCGCTGCCTCAGTTCGGCACTGGGTAAGTGGGCTCAAGCAGCGCGTCGTATCCCTGATTACCACCTTGCGCCCCGGCGAGCAGGAGGCCAGTCTTGTTGAACCACGTTTAGAAGGCAATGAGTTGGTGCCTGGCTTCCGAAGTCGCTTGCGGGATCGGATTCAGCCAGTGCTGCGGTTGCCAGTACCTGTCTTGCTTGCTGGTGTGGTGGTGCTGGGCTCGGCGATTTACTTTTTCGGGGTGGGCCGCAATCGCTATCAGGTTCAATCGAGTTTCATCGTCCGATTGCCGGAAACCCCTGCGTCCACAGGGTCTACCCTCCTAGGGACCACGCTGGCTGGCCCCACCATGCTGGGCTCGCTTGAGGATGGTCGCTTCCTGGCCGTTTATCTGACTTCGCCGGAGGTGATGAAGCGTGTTTTCTTGCAGCTCCAGCCGGAAACGGCCTGGGCGCGCAATCTTCGTGATCCGTTTGCAGGGCTGAGGCGTGGGGCCACATTCGATGAGAAGTTGGCCTTTTTCCGCCGTCAAGTGTTTGTGGTCCCTCAGGACCTCACCGGGGTGATCAATCTCACCACGGTCGGATTGGCTCCTAAGCCTTCTTATCAGCTAAATAGCTTGCTGCTTAAGGAAGCTGAAGTTTTCATGAATCGGGTTAACCAGAATATTAGTGCTACTCAGCAAACATTTGCTGAGGCTGAGATCCAGAGAGCTAGAGAGCGACTTGATAGGGCAACTACGGCCTCCAATACTTTCAAAAATGATAATGGTCAGATAGACCCGGCCCAGATGGCCACTGCTACCAGTGGATACATCACTGAACTCGAGGGTAAGCTGGTAGATCTCAAGGTTGAAGAGGCGAGCCTGAAGCGTCAGTTTAAAGATCACTCCACCCCTGAAGTTGCCTATGTAACCGATCAGGTTGATGAATTGCAGCGTCAGATAAGCGAGGAGCGCGCTCTGTTGGTGAATCCTGAAGGTAAGGATCTGAACCGGATTGTGACCGAAGGCGCGAAGTTGGAGACTGAGGTATTGCTTGCCACCGATGCTCTTAAGGCTTCGATCACAGCCGCCAACAACAGCCGGCAGCTCACCCAGCAACAGGTGAAGTTTTTGGTGCGTCTTGCTAATCCAGAGGTGCCGCAGTTGCAGTCGCTAGACTGGCGATGGAAGGGATTCCTGGCAACTTTGGGGGTGTTAGTGGTGCTTTGGGGCGTCGGCACCTTCGCGTTGGGGATTGTTGATCGCCGTTGATCAGTGGTCCCTACGGTTGGTTGAACCGTCCGGTGCTGGCTGCAGCCGCAGCTAAGCAGGCGGCAGCGCTCAAGGCTGCTAACCGGGAGCCTGATTCGTTGCGTCGCAGCGAGCAGGAATTATTGAACGACCTTCACTGGCCCAGTCGTCATCACGCATTACTGATGGCCCGCGACCCGGGCCCTGAGGTGGCGCTGCTCACGGTTGCCAATGATCGTTTTTGCCGCGGCTTGGAGGCGTTGCTACTGAGCCTCAAGGCCGTTTATCCAAGCTTGAGCTCGCCGGTGGTGGTGGCCCACGACGGCAGCCTGGGCCCTTTTTTGCAGCGCCGGCTCCTGGCTATTCATCCGCTGCTGCAATTTGTGCAGCCACAGCCCGCCTGGGCTGAAAGCCTGCCGCTCGATTCCAGCAACCGCCAGCGCATCGGCCTGTTGGGTTATCTCAATGGTTATGCGTTCAGCCTGAGGGGTTACCGGCGGGTGCTGGTGCTTGATTCCGATCTGTTGATCACCGGATCCCTTGATCCCCTCTGGGGTGAGGGCGATGCTTTCCGCGCCGTGCCCGACTGCGGCGATCGGCCGTGGGCAGCGATCTCCCCCCATACGGGCAGGCCGGTGCTCAATTCAGGCGTGTTGTCGGTGCCGGGCTGGGCCCTCAATGGCGAGCTGGAAGCCCGTTTTGAGGCGCTGATTCGCTTGGCGGCAGAGCCGGTTTGTCCGCTGCTCGATCGCTTTGCGGATCAGAAGGTATGGAATCAGTTTCTGGCAAATCAGCCTGTAGAGCTGCTGCCGCTCAATTTCAACTGCAACATCAAATATCTGGTGCAATACCTCGGCGGATGCGCTGAGGGGCTTTCGGTGCTGCACTTTGCGGGGCCCAAGCCCTGGCTTAGCTGGCCTTGGCTGTCGCCCGAACCAGGTGAGCAGCGGCTTGGTGCGGTTACCGATCACCTGTTCTGGAATCGCCTTTACCGGTCTCAGCTGATGGCCTGGCGGCTTGCCTTGCACCGCCAGTACCTGGCCGCCGCCGCTCCCCTGCCGGCGGGTCCAGCCCAGTTGGCAACTGAGCCGGGCTGCCTAGCTCCAGGGGTTCGTCCTCCCGGTAGCAGCGCTCATCTGCTGCTTAGCGATCCCCAATTATTTGGAGCGGATTGGCCTGACCAGCCCTGCTGGCCTCACGCCTGGCTCCCTGCCCTAGAGGCGGCGGCGCCATTACATATCTGGGCTCCCTTGGAGTGGGAGCCGGCCTTGCGGCAGCTGCCGCCGCCGCCCGGAGTGCACTGGCATTGGCTATTGATTGAGTCGCCGTTTAGCCCTGAGCTGGCCCAAGGCGAGGATCTGATCGCCGGTCCTGGGCCTTGGCAGGAGGGCTTTGAGCCCTGGAGCAATCCGCCTCTGGCGGGTGTGGAGCGGGCGGTGCGGCGTCGCCTGCTTTCGGCAGGGGGCAAGCCCCTGCCTGGTCTCGGTGGCGAGGGCTCGTAAGCTCTAGTTAATAGTTAGGCAGGGCATGCCCAAACCCAAGCGCAACGCCACAGCTGCAGCCGGCAATCCCGCAAAGACAAAACCAAAAAAGAGGCCTAAGCCCTCCTTGCTTGGCCGGATCGCGGCACCTTTTAAAAAGTTGATCAGCCGCATTAAAGGCAAGGCCGGCGCCAAGGGAAAGGGCAAAGCAAATGCCCGGGCTGTTTTGCTTCCAGGGGCAGGCCAGAAGCGCACGCTGGCCCAGTGGAAGGAGTTGCGTCGTCGCAACACCGCCGAGGTCAAGGCCCATCTGGCTGAGCAGCAGCCGGTGCCGGCGATCAAGAAGCTCACCCGGGCCTTGCTGGAAGACCCCCAGCACCCCGCTTATCACGAGCTACTTAAAAAAGCGGTTGAACAGCGCCGCCAGCGACGCATCAAGGCTGGTCGCAAGGACCCCTGGGCCGAGCTCCCCAAGGATCTCAAGCAGGAAGCCCTGCAGCTTGAGGCCTTCAGCGCCTATGTGGATGAGCTGGAGCAGTTGTTTGATAAGGCCGGCATCCCGCCGCTGAGTGCACCGCCGCCGCCGGAGCAGCGGCAGGCGGGCAAGGCTAAAAAGTCAAGGGGCAAGCTGCAAAACGTTCAGACTTAGGCCCGAACCAGCTCGGCAAGCAGCTGGCGAGCGCGAGCTACGAAACTGTGCTCCTGCCTCACTGTGCGGGCTACCTGGCTGAGCAGTAGGGGCTGGGCGCGCAGGGCGGTTGCTAGCTGCAGGCTGGCGCGTGGATCGCTGCCGGGCCGATGGCACACCACGGCCGGCATCAGCTCCGGCGGGCAGCCTGGTGCCCCATCGGTGATCACCGGCACTCCGCAGGCCAGCACATCGAAGACGCGGTTGTTGAGGTAGCCGTAATCCAGCATGGCCTGGTGGTGGTCGTTGAGCACGGCCAGGGCGCGGCGGTAACGCGCCGGCAGCTGGGCGTTGGCGATGTTGCTGGCCTGGGCCTGCAGGCCCAGCTGCTCCCAGCCGCTGCCGATCAGCTCCAAGGGCAGGCCGGCCTGGTGGAAGGCCCGCACGATTGGCCGGCTCACCCCTCGGGTGTTGCCCACAAACAGCAGGCCCCCGCCCGCTGGCTCTGGTCGACCAAAGTGCCAGAAGCTGGTGGCTTGTAGCAGGGTGCTGGTGGGGCGGCCGCTGAGCTTGGCAATGCGGGGCTGATCTTGGCCGCTGGCTACAAATATCTGGTCGTAGCTGGCTAGCTCGGCGGGGGTGGGATTGAGCGGCCAGCTGATCAGCCAAAGGGCTTTGTGGGTGTAGGGCTGGCGCTCTAGCCAGGCCAGGGGCGGGGCGTACTTGCCGCGCAGCACCAGCAGGCCACTCCCATCCGGCGGCGGCGGACTGCTCTGGTGGCTGTCGCGGCAGAGCAGGCGGGAGCTCAGCCCCAGGCTTTGCAGGCCGAGTTGCAGCCCGCGGGCGAAATGCACATCACCCCAGCCCGCCTGGGCGGCCGGATCGGCCGGCGCGGCGATCAGCAGGTCGAGGTGCCGCATGGCGGGCCAGCTGTGGCCACCTATTCTCGCCACTGGCCCGGCTGCCATGTCGCTGATCACCGCGCACCTGCCATCTCCCCAAGGGGATTCAATCCACCTGGGCCTCAACCGCTGCCAGCTGGTGCGCAAGCTCTTCGCGCTTCCAGCTGTGCGGCGCTACGGATTTGCAACAGGCTGTGATCAGGCTCTGCTGCTGCGGGCTAACCCAGACCTTTGGCCCCAGCGGCTGGGGCCCTCCCTGATCGACCTGGAGGGCCAGCTCGGCGATCCGGCGTTGCTGCTTGCCCTGCCTTTGGCCTGGAGTCGGGGCCTGATGCAGCTTGCAGAGGCGCCGCCGCTTCAGGCGCTGCTGGAGGCGGGCGCCACCCCGCTGGCTCTCGATGCCTGGCCCGAGCTCGAGCTCTCTGAGCAGCCCCAAGCCCAGCTGCTCCCCTCCGCCCTGGCGCTGCTGCTGGCCCCCTACCGCGCCCTGCTGGCCGCCGCCGAACCCCTCGAGCCGGCCGCCGCCCTACAGCTGTTGCAGCTGGAACGCAAGCTGCGCCGCCAGCTCGCCGCTGGCTGCTGGCCTGCCCCCGCTGCTCTGGGCCGGCCCCTGCCCCTGGCCCGCTGGCTGGATTCCCCTCCGGCGGAAGCCGCTGCCCTGCAGCGCCTGAGCGACCAGCTGGTGGCCTTGCTGCACCTGCTGCCGGCGGCCGAGCAGCCCGCCTACGCCCACAGCTTGCAAGCACTGCTGCTGGCGGGTTTGGAGCAGGCCGAGCCCCAACCCTGGCTGCGGCTACTGGAGGCGCTGGTGGGCGGGATCAACAGCCGCCAGAGCGAGCTGGTGGCGGTGGCGGCTGATTTGCGCCGGTCTGGGCTGGAGCGGGGCGCGGCCCTGGATGATCCCGGCGAGCGGGGCCTGGCGTTGGTGCGTTTGCTGCAGGCGCCCTTGGCAGAAGAGCGGCCTGGCTGGCTGGCGGCCCTGGCCGGCGCCATCGATGCCCTGGTGCTGGCGATCGGTGTGGCGGCCGAGGCGGGTGAGCGAGAGCAGAAGCGGGCTTTGCAGCGCCAGCTGGAGGGGATCGTGCTTAGCGGCAGCACCAACCTGCCGCTGCTGCAGGCCCTGCTGCCGCAGCTGGCGCCAGAAACTGGCTACCGCCTGCCCAGCCTGCTGCCTCCAGCTGCCTGCCTGGTGCTGGTGAAGGGGGTGCTGCTGCTGGGCGACCCGGCAATCGCCCGGCTGGATCGGCCCTGGCGGCGGGCCCTGCTGGCTCTACTGGAGCGGGGGCTACCGCGGCTGTGGTGGCAGGCGGATCTGTTGCAGAAGCTCCTACACGACCTGCGCCGCTTCCCCCTGCACACCACTTGGCTGCAGGCCGACAACGCCGAGCTGCTGCCGGCCCTGGTGCAGCTGCACAGCCGCGGCGTGGCGCCGCCACCGCCAAACAATGGCCCCGAGCCGTTGCAGCTGCGCCCCCTGGCGCCGGAGGAGTTGCCCGGGGAGCCGGAAGATCCGCGCCGGCTGCTGCGCCTCCAGCTCACCCTGCTGTTGCGCCTGGTGACGGGTGAGGAGGAGCGCGGCGCTCTGCTGCGCCTGGCCAGCGCTGCTGGCAAAACGCCCCTGCTGCGGCTGCTCGATGGCGACGACGAAGAGGCCCTGGTGCTGGCGGTAGCAGCCGGCCTGCCCAGCCGGGCGGTGGGCTTGGCGCGGCTGGCGGCGGGGCGAGCCGGCGTGCCGGAGCTACTGCCGTTGTTGCTGCCCCTTACTGGCGGCGTGCAGGCCGTGTTTGCCGCCTGCCTGGCCCAGTGGCGCCAAATGTTGCCGCCGGCGGCGGAGCGAGCCACTCTGCCGATCACGGTGCTGTTTACCTGCCACCGGCCGCGGCTGGAGCTGCTGCGCCAGGCCCTGGAATCCCTGGCCCTGCAGAGCGTGGCGGTGGTGGAGGTGCTGGTGGTAGACGACGGCACGCCGGAGCCCGAGGCGGCTGCGCTGGCAGCGCTGCTGGAGCAGAGCGCCGTTGAGCTGGATCTGCCGCTGCGGCTGCTGCGCCAAGAGCGCAACCAGGGCCAGTACGCCTGCCGCAACCTGGCGATCGAGCAGATGGCGGGCGAGGCCCTGGCGATTCACGACGACGACGACCTCTCCCATCCCCTGCGCCTGGAGCTGCAGTGGCAGGCGCTGCAGCAGGGGGCGGCGGCGGTGTATGGCCGCCATGGGCGCCTGGATGAGGCCAGCGGCGCCCCCCAGGCCGATGGCGATGGCGGTGGCTTCTTCGGTGATGGCATCACCACCCTGTTGCTGCGCAGGGCCACGGCGCTGGAGCTGGGCGGCTTTTATTCGGTGCGCTCCCGCGGTGATGTGGACTTCCGCCGCCGTCTGGAGCAGCGCTATGGGGCGGCCAAGGTGGTGCGGTTGCAGGCGCCGCTGTATCTGATGCGGGGCTCTGCGGCCACGGTGTCGTCGGCCTATGAATACGGCTGCAGCCTGGGGCTGCCCAGCTGGCGCCGGCTGATGCGGCAAGGGCTGTTGCCTTGAAAAAGTCTGTTGCCATGGCTAAAACAGCACCAGTCTTCATTGGCCTCACCTCGATCCGCGGCCGCGAGGGCGCCCTGAAGCGCACGCTCGATTCGCTGCTGGCCCAGCAGCTGCCCGCCGACGGCCGGCTGGTGGAGCTGCATTTATTTCTGTCGCGGCAGCCCTATCTGCTGGATCGGGGCTTCGGGGCGCTGCCTGGCTTTCTGCGGCGGCGTATCTGGAGCTCGCGGCTGGGGCCGGGTCTGCGGTTGCAGGTGCACTGGACGGCAAATTGGGGCCCCTACCGCAAGCTGTTGCCGCTGCTGGAGCGGCTGACGCCGGAGCAGCAGGCGCTTGATCCGCTGCTGATCACCGCCGACGACGACACCCTCTATCCGCGCGACTGGCTGCGGCGGCTGGTGGCGGCCCAGGAGCGCTGGGGCTGCGTGGTGGCCTTCCGCGGGCGCCAGATGGTGCTGGAGCAGGGGGAGGTGGTGCCCTACCGGGATTGGCGGGTAAATGACGAGCGGCTGCTGCAGCCCAGCCTGCTGACGGTGCCCACCGGCAAAGACGGCATCTGCTACCGGCTGGGCCAGCTCGACTGGCGAGTGCGCGACGTGGAGCGGGCCCTGGCGATCGCCGGCCACGCCGATGATCTTTGGTTTAAGACCCACACGCTGCTCACTGCCACGCCGAGCCTGCTGCTGCACCACAGCATGAGCCAGCAGTTCGTGGAGCTGAGCAGCCAGGGCGTCGCCCTCAAGCGCGGGGTGCCCGGCCAGCCGATCGGCCAGACGCTGTTTTTGTCTATTAATAAGCGCGGTGGCAATGATGTGGTGCTGGCCGATTGCCTGGGCTATCTGCAGGGGCAGATGGGTGGCGAGCTGGCGCGGCTGTGCAGCGCTGATTAGCAGGGGCTCGCTTGCTGTGATGAAGCAGACCCGGCAATTCCCAGGGGCATTCAAGTCTCTTCTTTGCGGAGATTCAGATACGCCACCCAGACCAGGAAAAGGGTGGTGCGCATGGCGGAGCAACTTCCCTTCGAGCTCATGCACTGATCGAACGAATTGCTTGCCTGATCGAGCAGCGTTGCGAGCTCACATTGAGTCGCATTAACGCTGACTGAAGCCCTGGGCAAAGGGTTGGATGGGCACTGTCCTTAATTACGTACAGGCTGTACAAAATCAAGGACGCGTGAAAATTCAGCCAGCTCAGCGGGCGGCTGTTCTTCTAGCGTTGCAACCAGGAGGCCTGGGTTGATGGCAGAAGACATCCGCTGGCAACAACGCTTCAGCAATTACCACCGGGCTCTTGCTCAGCTAGAGACCTTTGTGGAGCCGCCCAGGCTGAATGAACGCGAACAGCAGGGGTTGATTAAGGCCTACGAATACACGTTTGAACTTGCTTGGAACACCCTGCGCGATCTGCTGCGCAGCCAGGGCGATGCCACCTTGATCGGATCGCGGGACACCCTGCGAGAGGCCTTTCGCCTCGGGCTGATTGAGGAAGGTGAGGCCTGGATGCTGATGATTCAAGACCGCAACCTCACCAGTCACGCCTACAACCGCGCCACAGCTGATGCCATCGCTGCGAATATCACTGGCAGCTATCTGCCGTGCTTCCAGCAGCTGCGCAGCAAGTTGGCGCAACGCCTGCAAGAGGAGAGCTCGTGACAATCAGCCAAGCAGGCGTTCAGTCCATCCCCGGCATCCCCGAGCAGGCCCAAGCGCGACTGATCCAGTTGTTGACATCTAATCCGGAGCTGCAGGCGGTGTGGCTGTTTGGCTCGCGGGCAATGGGGCGCCATCAGCAGGGTTCTGACATTGATCTCTGCCTCGAGGCCCATGTGCAGCGGGTGGGCCGCTGCCTTTGGAGGAAGGCCTGCAGACCATCTGTGAATGCTTAGGCAGCACTAGGTGGAGCGGATCAGTGGGTGAGCGCTCGAATTGATGCCTCAGCCTGAAGCAGTTGTTGCGCAGCGGTCGAGACCGCAGGAGATTCTCTGCTGGATCACGGTGAACTACCGCGAGGCCTATGGGATGTATGCCTGCAATGGCATTTTTTCAATCATGAATCACCGTGGCGCGGTGATTCATGATTGACGCGCAAGATCACCCGTGGGCTAGCTCGCATCAATGAAGGTTTGGTAGATTGTTTATATGTGGGGAACCTTGATTCGCTGCGCGAATGGGGCCACGCCAGGGATTGTGTGGAGATGCAGTGGCGGATGCAGCAGCAGCCCGGCACACCGGAGGATTTCGTGATCGCCACGGGCCGGCAGGAGTCGCTGCGGGCTGAAGGGCTTCAACGTGGTGGGGTCGATGGAGGGCTGATGGCGCTACCAGAGCAAGCGGCAGGGAAAAGCCTGCAACGCAGGATCAAGGCTCACCAGGGTGAGACCGCTCAGTTCGGCCTGGGCGGCCAGAAGCCGATCGAATGGGTCTCGATGCTCCAGCTTGTAACCGCCGGCATGCAAGCCATGCAGGAGCGTGATCGGCAGCAGCAGAAACCCTTGGGCTGCCAGCAATTCAGGAAGATCCTCAAGCAGTTCTCGGGCCGCCGGGAGCTTGCCCAGGCGCACCTTGGTTGCGATCTCCCAGCCAGACGCCGCACTTACATGCACCCGGTTGCCAGGATCAGCAATGGCTTGATGGGCAGCTGTCGAGAGGCGATCGGGCTCAGCCAGCCACCACAGCAAGGCATGGGTGTCGAGCAGCAGCTCGGGGGGATGGCTTTTGCTCACAGCAACGGCTGCTCCATCGCAGCAAGCTCCTCCTCAGGCAGTGGCTCAAGCAGCACCTCCAGAGGCGGCAAATTGAGTCGCCCATTCAGGACCCCTGGAACGCGGCGTGCATGGGGTGGTTCAAGCGGCACCAGCCGTGCCCAGGGCTTGCCGCCCTTGGCCACCACGATCGTTTCGCCCGCATGGGCTGCATCGATCAGGCGAGAGAACTGGGTCTTGGCCTCATGCACATTCACGATGCGCCCTGGCACAGCGGTCATGGACAGCCCCAATTGCAAGTGGCCCCAACAGGTTAGTCCGATTTTGGACTAAGCAGGCCGCCGCCGCTGATGCCGGGCCATGCAGCTGGCGGGATTGAAGCCAGCAACAGCTACCCGGCCGATTTCCTGCTGGAGAACCTGAAGATCCAGACCCATGTGATCGAAACGGCATGGCGCAGCGGTGTGCGGCGCTCAAGGTGGTGGGCTTGATTCAGAACCTACCCACTAATCCCTGGGGCGAGTGTGAGGTGCCCGCTCATGGGGCCATCACCTCCACAGGGCAGAGCAGGCCGGGTGCCCGGGCTGCACGGGCATCGGCGGTGAGCAAGGTGGTGCCCAGCTGTTCGGCCAGGGCCACGTAGAGCGCGTCGTAGGCGCTGAGGTTGGCCCGAAGCTCCCAGGCACGCGGCCAGCACCAGGCGGCGCAGCACCGAGAGCACCTCGGCATCGATCAGGTCGGGGGCCTGGAGGTTGGCCTAGGCCAGCCGGGCGCGGGCTGTGCCATCGATCAGCAACGCATCCACCAGCACGGAGGCATCCACCACCACCATCAGCGTTCAGTTCGGCACTGGCGCAGGGCCTCGAGAATGGCGCCGGGGTCGATGGTTGCCGATGGCAGCGCCTCGAGTAGTGCGGCATTGTCGGCACGGCGGGCTGTTTCGCTGAGCTCCTGCAGAGCAAAGGTGCTCAACGGCACTCCAGCGCGGTTGGCCAGCCGTTCAAGCCGCTCGGCCACGTGTGGCGGATGTAGAGAGTGCGCGTCACAACTGACGCCTGCTTGCTTTCTGCTAGCAGCCTAGCTGGCTCGTAGCTCTGCATTTCGCAATCCAGATCGAAGACATGGATTTGCCGGGCTATCGCCTGCATCAGCTCAAGGGGGCAGACAAGGGGCGATGGTCGATCTGGATTTCGAGGATTACCACTGATGACGCTTAATCACGGGACCCAGATGCACAACCCACTGCACCCTGGCGAGTTCATCTAAGGGGTTTATCAGGAGCCTTGCGGGCTCTTGGCAGGCCCGCCAGGGGCTGGATCTCTCAGCGCTGAGCCCGATGGAGCTCAAGGCGGCATGAAAATCCTTCTCACCTGCAAAGGGGGCGACAGGAGGGTCGGGCTGATGCGCACTAAAAGGCGCTCAGTGTCGCCTGGTTGAGGTGCCCTTGGCCATCTCCGGCCAGCAACTCAGCAACGCCGCGCTGTTCGACCTGCTTGACGCGTGAGCACCACGGTTGACCTACCGGATCTGAATGTGTGGCTGGCGCTGGCCTGTCCCGACCGCAGCCATCACGGAAGCTGATGGGCGCGGCGGTCAAAACCTCAGGAGAAGCTTCCGCTCTGGTGGAGCACGACCACGCGCGCAATCCCTGCCGCCTGGCTGGTCGCCAATAGCTGGTTCAATGACCGCGCCATCCGCTCAGTTCACGCAGCCGCCTTACACTGGTAAGACGTTCGAACGATGGCGCTATGGATGCGCTGCTCACCCTGTCATCCAAGGGCCAGCTGGTGATCCCGGCACGGTTGCGTCAGCTATTGGGTTTACAGCCAGGCGATCGGCTGGCGTTGAGCCTGGAGGCTGATGGGCTGCGCCTGGTTCCCGAGGACCGCGAAAAAAGCCGCTCTGCCCGCGCCTTGATCGGCTGCGCTGGATACCAGGGGCCACCGCTGAGCTTGGAGCAGATGGATCCGGCACGCTTCGCCGAAGCATGAGTTTGCCTGTGGCGCTCGACACCAACGTGCTGGTGCGCCTGCTGGTGAACGACGATCCGGCTCAGGCTGAGCAGGCGGCAGCGCTGATCGATGCCAGCGCCGCCTGTTTTGTGCCGATCACCGTGGCCCTGGAGCTGGAGTGGGTGCTGCGTGGTGCCTACAAATTGTCTCGTGAAGCCGTGATCACGGCCTTTGAGGGACTACTCGCCATCCGCCATCTCCATGTGGAGCAGGAAGAGCTCGTGAGGCGAGCCTTGGAGTGGCACCGGCAGGGCATGGACTTTGCCGATGCGCTCCATCTGGCTCGAAGCGAGGGCTGTGGGGCTTTGATCAGCTTCGATCGGCAACTGGCCCTGGTGGCTGGGCGGCTGAACCTTCAGCCAACAGTCAAGAACCCTTGATCTACTACTCAGGGTTCAGTACAGCTTGTACGGAATCGTTCATGCCACGACTTACCTACCGCTATCTGTTCCTGGGGCGCGGGAGAGGGCTCTAATGACGACAACCAAACGCCGCAGTAAGCATCATTTGTTCTGCCCGGTCACCGCGCTCGCTCTGTTCCGGCTCGTTTTGTCAGCTATGACCACTGGCTGTGTGCCCAATCCGCTGAGCAGAGGCAAAGGCTTTCCTGCACTCCTGAGTTGTTGAACAGAATGTTCAACAATGCCATCACGATCAAGGTATGGCTGCGGTCACTGGAGGGGGAGGTGGAAGCCCTGCTGGGTGATTCCCCACTACTGCCGACCAACCCGATGGCGGCCGAGAAGGCCCGCAGAGGCCAGGGCTGATGCGCACTAAAATGCGCACATCGCTGCATGGTTGTGATGCGTACCACCCTGGAGCTTCCGGACCCCCTGTTTGTGCGCCTGAATGCCACGCCCGCCGGCTCCGGCTCGAAGCGTTCGGCTCACACCTTGCCCCGCGTGGAGGGGCCCTTGGCCATCTTCTGTTCGACCTGCTTGACGCGTGAGCATCACGGTTGACCTACCGGATCTGAATGTGTGGCTGGCGCTGGCCTGCCCCGACCACAGCCATCACCGCCAGGCCTTGCACTACTGGGAGCAGCAGGCCTCTGCACCGATGCCTACCTGGCCGCCGTGACGATGGCCAATGGATGGCGGCTGGTGAGTTTCGATCGCGATTTTGAGCTATTTGAAGGTCTGGAGCGGTTGGCTCTACCAGGAGCACAGGCGTGAACAGCATTTTCGAAGCCGGAGCTACCCCGCCGATTTCCTGCTGGAGAACCTGAAGAACCAGATCCATGTGATTGAAACTCACCAGCCAACACCAGGGTGAGCTCCACTGCCTCATGGGCCAAGGCAGCGGGGAGGCGAAGTCCCCGGTGGTTGCCCCACCCCTTGATGGCTTGCCTGGAGAAGGGAGGCAAGGGTTCTGACATTGAGCGCTGCTGCTGGCTGTGGGAAAATAATCGCTATACAGAGGAACGATGAAAACAGCTCTGATTACGGGCATCACTGGGCAAGATGGCTCCTATCTGGCCGAGCTGTTGCTGGAGAAGGGCTACGCGGTGCACGGCATCAAGCGCCGCGCTAGCAGCTTCAATACCGCCCGCATCGATCATCTATACCAAGATCCCCATGAAAGCGATCCACGGCTGAGCCTTCACTACGGCGATCTAACGGACAGTACGAATCTGATCCGGATCATTCAGCAGGTGCAGCCCGATGAGATCTACAACCTCGGCGCCCAGAGCCATGTGGCGGTGAGCTTCGAGGCGCCGGAATACACCGCCAACAGCGACGCCCTAGGCACCCTGCGCATCCTGGAGGCGGTGCGGATGCTGGGACTAAGCAATAAAACCCGCATTTATCAGGCCAGCACGAGTGAGCTCTACGGCCTGGTGCAGGAGATCCCCCAGAAGGAAACAACGCCTTTCTATCCGCGTAGCCCCTACGGGGTGGCCAAGCTCTATGCCTACTGGATCACGGTGAACTACCGAGAGGCCTACGGCATGTATGCCTGCAACGGCATCTTGTTTAACCACGAATCACCGCGGCGGGGTGAAACCTTCGTGACCCGCAAGATCACCCGCGGCCTGGCCCGCATCAACGAGGGCCTTGAGGGTTGCCTCTACATGGGTAATCTCGACTCCCTGCGCGACTGGGGCCATGCCAGGGATTACGTGGAGATGCAGTGGCGGATGCTGCAGCAGCCCGGCACCCCAGAAGATTTTGTAATTGCCACAGGCCGTCAGGAATCGGTGCGGCGCTTCATTGAACTGGCCGCCGCTGAGTTGGGCTGGGGTGCGATCGAATGGCAGGGCAGCGGCATAGAAGAAGTGGGGCGGCGCAGCAGCGGTGAGGTGGTGGTGCGCATCGATCCCCGTTATTTCCGTCCGGCGGAGGTGGAAACTTTGCTGGGTGATCCCAGCAAGGCCCACGAGAAACTGGGCTGGACGCCCACCGCGACCCTTGAGCAACTGGTGGCCGAGATGGTGGCGGCTGACAAGGAGGAAGCGCGCAAGGAGGCGATCCTGCGGCTGAAGGGCTTCAACGTGGTGGGATCTATGGAGAACCCGCCCACCAATCCTTCGGCGGTGGCCGCAGCTGGAGACAAGGGCTGATGGCTGGCCTGATCACCCCTGCCGACCGCATCTTCGTTGCCGGCCACCGGGGCATGGCGGGCAGCGCCATCTGCCGGGCACTGCAACGGACGGGCTATAGCAACTTGCTCACGGCCAGCCGCACCGAAATGGATCTGGAAGACGGCCCCGCCGTGCAGCACTGGTTTGCCGAACACAAGCCCACGGTGGTGGTGCTTGCGGCAGCCAAGGTGGGCGGCATCCAGGCCAACAGCAGCTACCCGGCCGATTTCCTGTTGGAGAACCTTAAGATCCAGACCAACGTGATCGAAACGGCCTGGCGCAGCGGTGTGCGGCGGCTGCTATTTCTGGGCAGCAGCTGCATCTACCCGAAGTTTGCCGAGCAGCCGATCCGCGAGGAGGCCCTGCTCACTGGGCCCCTGGAGCCCACCAACGAGTGGTACGCGATTGCCAAGATCACCGGCATCAAGCTCTGCGAAGCCCTACGCAAGCAGCACGGCTTTGATGCGATCAGCCTGATGCCCACCAATCTGTATGGCCCGGGCGACAATTACCACCCCGAAAACAGCCATGTGCTGCCGGCGCTGATCCGGCGTTTCCACGAGGCGACACAGGCGAACGCCCCGACCGTGACCTGCTGGGGTACGGGCACGCCGCTGCGGGAATTCCTGCATGTGGACGACCTGGGCGAAGCCTGTGTGTTTGCCCTGGAGCATTGGCAGCCGGCCCCGGATCAGCTGCAGTTCCTGAACGTGGGCACGGGTGTGGACTTGAGCATCCGCCAGCTGGCGGAGACAGTGGCGAACGCCACGGGGTTCATGGGTGAGATCACTTGGGACTCGAGCAAGCCTGACGGCACCCCGAAGAAACAGCTGGATGTGAGCCGGATGGCAGCCTTGGGCTGGTGGGCGCGGATTGCTCTGGCGGATGGGCTGGTGGACACAGTGGCAGAGTTCCGAGCCAGCCTTGAGCGGGAGGTAGTGCGGCTGTGATGGTGCCGAGAATCGTCAAACACACCTACTGCATAGGAGCGGGCTATGTGGGCGGTCCGACGATGGCGGTGATCGCCGATCGCTGCCCGGATGTGCAGGTGACTGTGGTGGACCTAATGGCGAGAGGATTGCCGCGTGGAACGACCCTGATCTCGGCCAATTGCTGGTGTACGAGCCGGGTCTGACTGCGGTGGTGGACAGATTGTCAATGCGAAAAGCACCAGTATTGATAGGATACCCAAATACACTCAACACAAACCAACTCAAGGCTCTTGGCTGGGAGGCCGGTATTCCATTGAGCGAGAAACCTAGCAGAGCAGTAGCACTATTTCGAGAGCACCGTCACAATAAAACACGAGAATTCAATGATTAGCAATCAAAGCGAGCCAGGACAGGCCTTTGAAAAAATACAAACAAGAGACTTGTATGCCCACCATCGATCAGACCAAAACAAATGCATCAAACGTGTTGCAAGATCAAATTTCACCACATTACATGAAAACGATTTCAGCTAGCCTTTCAGCCTTTGTTGAAAGGCTAAAGATCGGAGACAAGGAAAGCGCGGCTAGCCTTCTCAGCGAACTTCAGGCTCCTTGCCAAGCTAGCCAAAAAACAGCGAAGGTAGTATCTAAAGCCTGTGATGTCTATGGATCCTACAAAAATCCTCGGTGGTCATCGCTTCGTAGAAAGCTAATATCCAATAAGACAATCAAAGTGACATTAATTAATGATGTCGGATTCAATGCTGGTGCAGGCATCGGAATGATGAGGCAAGCGGAATGCTTATTACAGTCCGGTCACGAAGTCACCGTCATTGCCGCGTCAAAGGAACAAGACCTGATTCGTGATTCTTCACAACATCTTAATAGTGGAATCTCATTTATATCATGCGCGCATATTGTCAATAACATATCAAGCCCAAGATGGGAAAAGACTCTTGGATTGATTCGGCTAATTAAAAGTACGCATCCAGATCTCGTGATAACTGGCAACTTTCACGCCCACTCTATGCCTATTGAAGCGATTGGAGCAATTCATCGGTCGGGAGTTCCCTCCGTTGTCTATTCCCATGATTGCGACTGGGTAACTGGTGGCTGTGCTCATTATCTTTGGTACAACTGCGATTCTTACACTACAGGCTGCAATGAAAAAGTCTGCAAAAAGATTGAACCTTCGTATCCGCCGCTAAAAAAAGGTGATGTATTAACAAACTGGGCAACAAGATCCGACTTGTTCTCTCTCGACAATCTGCCCATTGCAACAAATAGTCATTGGAACAAAGCTGTACACACACTGCGATTTGGCGAGTCTCCACAAATACAATTTATTCCCTTGGGCTTAGACGAATCTACATTTAAACCAGTAGACAAACAAAAAGCACGGCAAAAACTAGGCTTGACAACCAATGACAATACTACTATTATTCTTACTGGATCATGCAATTTTAATTCACGCGGCAAAGGAGGCCAAGACCTGCTTAAGGTTTTCGATGAATTATCAAATAGAGAAGACATCCTATTCGTGTATATGGGTAGCAGCGAAAAAGCCTCTCTGCCCAACAATGTTCGCGCTCTTGGCTACCTTAGCTCTCCAACAGATATAGCTACTGCTTATAACTCTGCGGATATATTTCTAAACCCTGTTTTAGTTGAAGCTTTTGGGCAAACAATGCTTGAAGCATCTGCATGTGGTGTCCCTATAGTTTCCTATTCCACAACGGGAACTACCAATATATCCATACACAACTTCAATGCTCTTCACGCAAAAACAAGTGATACCAAAGACTTGATAAACAAAATAGACACCTTAATAAAAGATCCCATGCTACGATCACGTCTAGGAAGCAATGGGCGTCTATTGACTGAAAAGTTCTTTACTCTGCGCAAACAATATGCAAACTGGAGGCGATTTATTATTGATATTTCATATATCAACCAGAACACTAATTGCTCTGATGATTGTCGCCGTCTCAGCCGAATTGGCGCTTACGCATCATCGCGTCAAAACAACTCCAACGCAGAGCCTCCGAAGAAGCCAGTTTTCACTATATTAACCCCCACCTACAACGTGGGCAATGAGTTCTATCGAACTGCCAACAGCATCCTCGAGCAAAGCCATGTTGGCATTGAGTGGATAGTTTTTGATGGACTTAGCAAAAGCCACACATCAGAAAATATCCTTAGAGAATGTAAAAATTTGATTTCTAAACTGATAAGAGAGAAAGACAATGGTATCTATGACGCTCTTAATAAGTGTGCGCCCCATATCAGTGGCGAGTACGTATTGGTAATGGGCTCTGGCGACTACCTTATTGACTCTACCGTTCTTGAGCGCGTTTCGCTAGATTTACTAAGAAACAAGCCGGATATGCTTGTTGGTAATGTTATCGAAGAGACTCAGGATGGCCGCTTTGTTACGACTAAAGCACATAATCCCCGCGAAAAGATTCGAACATTAAAAAACTCCGACTATTCAAATTACTGGTTAAAAGGATATCCTCCACATCAAAGTACATTTGTCAAGGCCAGGATATTCCAAGACTTCCCCTTCGACACTAGCTTTTCAATAGCTGCTGATCTTGATCAGATCCTTAGAATATCAGCTTCTAGCAATCTCACAGTAGAAGCTACAGAGATGATTATTTCTGTATACCCGAATGGTGGCTTTTCGGCGTCTAATACATCTAAATGGATCGACGAGGTTCATTCTATCTGTAGCCGCTATGCTAGCGACCAGGAGTCCTTAAGTACCCACTTCGCTCCAGTGCGCGCAAGACAGCAGGCTACTGATCATAAGAGAAAGGTTGAAAATACTCGGCTTTTAGCTATTGCAGGAGATCTTCTTCCTGTCTACTCATGATCTCAATGAGAAGAAAAATCTGCTATCTTCATATAGGATTTCCCAAGACTGGAAGCTCCTCTCTACAGCTATTCCTTGCATCAAAGGCGCCTATCCTCTGGGATAATCATCTTTTTTATCCAGATTTAATTGGGTTTGATCGCCACATTCAAAATGGTGTGGGTCAAGGCAACGCCTATCCTGTGGCTTACAGCCTATTGTACGATAAGTCAATTACAACTTGGAATGGTGAGATGCATACTCTCTCATCACTTGAGAGATGTCTAAGGGAGTGCAGGGAATCAGACAATGTCTTGTTTTCAACAGAGTGGTTCACTGCATTATCTGAACAGAGCCTTGGCAAAATCAAGACGACTATTCTGAGCTTTGGGTATGAACCAAGAATAGTTTCTTATTTAAGATCTCCTCATCATTGGATTGAATCTGAGATAGCCCAATCAATTAAAATCGGAAAGGTACATGCAATTCCAAGATCTTTTTATGTATCACAGGCCGACCTATATGAGCCTCTATCCGCCTTCGAAAGGGTCTTTGGAAGCAACTCCATAGTTGTAAGACCCTTTAGCCCGGCTTTTTGGTTTCGGTCAAATCTTGTCTGCGATTTTCTTCAAGTGGTTGGCCAACAAGATATGGCCACTCACATAGGAGAGAACGAGATTTCAGTGCAAACAAATAAACATATTGGAGTCAAAACTACCAATCTCCAGCGTTCTCTGCTTAGAATTGGGCTTCGTCTTACAGAGAAAGACCTTTACTTTTTAGACTCTATTGCGGCACAGGAAGGCTTCTTAGCGCCTCGCTTAATGTATAGCTGGCTTAGCAGAGATTTTCGCAGTAAGGTGGTTTCTCTGTATTTACCACAATTTTTGGAATGTTTTAGAAAGCATTTTTCGCAAGTTGAAATAGACGTAGTCAAGGCCGACTGCGCAGATTACATAAATAACAGCATCTGCTGCGAGGATATTTGCTATTCTTCCATGGAATTAGATCGAATGATTGACGTAATTTCGAATTGCAGGTGCCATGACGGATTAGTTCGACTTTTGAAAAAAACACAATTGATGCTTTAAAGAACCTCCTTTCGGCTGCATTTAATTTATGCCACTGAGCTTGAGCTGTTATTGGCCTTATTGCATGGCATGAAGTATTCTTCCGCTATGTGTTTGCGTAACCCCCTCTCTCTCTCTCTCTCTCTGGGGTTGGCCAGTTTCGTTGTGATTTAACCTTTCTTGTGGGCTATATAGGTGTAATCAAAAAACGGGCCAGCTACGTTTGCATGTGTAAAGCATAAGATCTCAATCTCTTCCTTGTAAAAACTGCAAAACTTGTCGCAAAAACTATTGGAGAAACCGTTGCCTGCGCCCAGTCTTGTTCTGAGATTGCGAACAAAATCACTTTCATTAGATTCTCTTCTGGAAGGATCGTATTTGCGCTCTCGGCCATTAGGGAGCGCCTGTACGTAAAATCCGTTGTTGCTCAACAGCTCGATGATTTCATCAGGCCTGAAAATGTGCTTGTCTTCCATCATATACTTGTTTTTGTAGTCGTCTTGTGTTCTAAACTTTAAGGCATTTACAAACCTACGGGATGAAAGCAGGTCCTTGTCGCTCAAGTTGTCTTTATTGGCTCTGCAGAATGCACTGATTAAGGGAGCAAAAGTCATTGAAAAGTCGATGCATGGCTCCGTCATTATTAGTGCAAGTCCAGGAGGTGTTGAGCTGCCAATCTTGTGAATAACATCTTTATAGTTTAAAAAGTGGTGCAAAACTGCGCCAAGAATAATTAAATCGGTATCGATTTTCACCGCCTTCTCTAAATCTTCCCCGTCTAGTATTCCGTAGCTTATTGATGCGCGTGTATATTCGTCTTGATGGGTTGAGTGTGAAAATTTCTGAATTTTTGAGTCGACTAAGTGGAGAAATGCTTCTGATATATCTGTGACAGTTAGGCTCTCAATTAGGTTGGAAAAGTATAAGGGTAGCGTGAACCTGCCAGTGCCGGCTCCTAGCTCAAGCGCATTATTGAACCTAGTCTTACCTGTGGCGTCCAAAGCTTTGGCGAGTAGATTTTTTGTTGCTGCAATTTGTGTGTTAAGGAGGCCAGTATTGAGCTCTCTTCCATACATTGAGTCGTAGGTATCTTCGCTTGTGGCATAGCTTCTGCCTTCGCTGTAATGGGTAATTTCCATGCCTTAGGTTTTTGCGGATTGCTTGAGGCTTTATTGTAGTGTAAATATTTCGTTGTGGATTTCCATGATCTCGTGCCAGCGGTTTTGCACGGGAGCCGCTCCCTATCACTTATATCTTACTCCTCCACGCTTGCAGTTGCAAGCTATTGATCAGATTTCATAGAGCTGAATATGCCGTGGCATCCGCTTGACCCCACTGAGGCGGCTGTTGCTGCTAGCGATCATCAACGGACAATGCCGGCTGGTGTGGATGGCGGATTCTAATGAGAGTTGCCGCTATTTGCGTGTGACGTGGACCCCAAAAGCTGAACCAGCCCTTATGAGAGCTTCCTTACCGGCCAGAATTGGCCAGGTGAAGCCCCATGAAAGTCAAACGCCACAGCCCCGAGCAGATCATTCGCAAGTTGCGGATCGCTGATCAGCTCTTGAACCAGGGCCAGGCCGTTGCTGACGTCTGCCGAGCCCTGCAGGTTTCTCCGGCGACTTACCACCGCTGGCAGCAGCTATACGGCGGGATGAAAGCCACAGAGGCCAAACGCCTCAAGGAGCTTGAGCTGGAGAACACACGGCTAAAGCGATTATTGGCAGACGCAGAACTCGATAAGGCCATGCTCAAGGAGCTTGTTGCGCTGTGAGGCGCACCTTGCGGTGCAACGGGAAACTTCTGAGCCCGGAGCGTCGTCGCAGGGCTGTGGTGGTTCTGCAGGATCGATTCCGGGTTTCCCAGCGGCGTGCCTGCCAGTTGACAGGTCAACACCGCAATACCCAGCGGCGCCCTGTGCCACTGGCAGACATCAAGAAGCAGAAGCTGCGCAGTCGGATCCGTGAGCTGGCGCGGCGCCATGTGCGCTGGGGCCGGCGGCTTGTTTACCGGCGGCTGAGGCTTGATGGCTGGAGCATCAATCACAAGCGAGTGCGGCGGATCTGGCGTGAGGCAGGGCTCCAAAGACCCCTGCCTCGCAGGCGCAAACGCTCTCGGCCTAACGGTGGCGGCAGGGAGCTCTTGCGCTCTGAATACCCTCACCACGTCTGGGCGATCGACTTCCAGTTCGATCAGACGATGGATGGCCGCGCCCTCAAGTTCCTGAACGTGATCGATGAATTCAGCCGCGTCTGCCTGGCGATTCGGGTGGGCCGCAGATGCAAGGCTGTTGATGTGATCAACACGATCTAGGAGCTACTCAAGCTGTATCCACCGCCCACTCACCTGCGGATGGACAATGGCCCTGAGTTCATAGCCCACGCATTGCAGGAGTGGTGCACAGGCAGTGGTACGGGAACGGCGTACATCCCGCCAGGCTCACCCTGGGAGAATCCATTTGTGGAGTCGTTTAACAGCAGGATCAGGGATGAATTCTTGTAGACGAAGTCGGCCGGATGCCACATATTGAGCTCTTCTCATCTTTACCAGAGGCAAAATTATTGGCAGAACAGCACCGAATCGAGTATGATATTTACAGACCGTATTCGGCTCTCCAGGGGCGCATGCCCCTGGAAGTTCTCCAGCAATGGAAAGCGGCCTGACTAACCCATCAGCTCTCATAAGAACTGGAGCAGCAAAGGGGGTCACGTCAAGATGAAGAGCTTTTAAGCAGACTCCACGCGCTAAAGAGCGGCCGGTTGGCTACCGAGATCCCTCAAGCGACACTCATCGAGTCGCATTCGTCCAAAACCTCGCTCGCTCGCCCCGGGGGGGGGGGAAGTAAAATAAAGGAAATTGCAGGAAGAAAGCTTTGGTGGCTGCGCTTGACCTCATGACCCCGAAGCCATGCCCATTTCCGCTTATTCGTATTGGCGGCGATTCGGATGGAGCTTATCTGATTCCAGATGACTTGGCGGATATAGAGGCGTGTTTTTCTCCTGGCGTTGATTCGTTTAAACGTTTTGAAGATCAGTTGCTTTGGGAATATGGGATTCAATCATACCTTTGTGATTTTTCTGCCAATCCAAATGATCTTGACACAGCACTCGTAGAGGTCATGCAGACTTTTGAGAAAAAATGGCTTGACGTTGATGACTCCGCTAATTCGATTACCCTTGATAACTGGGTGGCCAAGTATGTACCTGATTGCGGAAGAGACCTTATTCTCCAGATGGATATTGAAGGAGCGGAATACCGTAATATATTGCAATCGCCGTCCAATCTTCTTGCCCGGTTCCGAATAATAGTCGTGGAAGTTCACGGCCTTGCGCCATTAGAAGATGGCGGCATCGGGCCTGCTTGTCTCGATTCCTGTTTGCAAAAATTGGCCCAGACGCATGTTTGCGTTCATGCTCATCCAAATAACTGCTGTGGCGATTCTATCCATCAGCCCTCTGGTCGTAATATTCCAAGAGTGTTAGAACTTACCTTCCTTCGCAAGGATAGATTTGGGGGCTGCGATGAAAAATGCCTCGTTCCCGTCATGCTTCCACACCCGGAGGACATTGTTTTCAATGTCCAGTCGCTCCCTCCTCTTCATCTAAATGTCAATTGGTTGTTCGATTGTAAATATCCCAAAGAGTCCTTTGCCAAGATTCGTTCTGACTACGCTATTTATAATTCTGTTCGTTCGCTCGATCGGACTGCGGATAGAGCCAAGGCGATAGATATTGAGCTTGAGAGCTTGAGAGAAGAGAAGGAAGGATTGCAGAAGGAGTTGGGTGAGGTGAGAGGAGAGAAAGAAGGATTGCAGAGGGAGTTCGGTGAGGTGAGAGGAGAGAAAGATGGATTGCAGAGAGAGTTGATTGATGCCCGAGAGGAATCTGAGCTGTTGTTGCTCCAACTCCATCAGGTACAGGAAGAACTTGAATACTATTTCCTAGAGAATCAGCGCAAGGAAGAAAAGCTGCACGGGTTGCGCGGTCAGCGGGAAGTACTGCTGCGCATGCTGCGTCTGCATGGGCGTTTTCAGCAGCGCTTCTTGGCCCTGGATGGACGCATCGCTTTGCCTTCCCTGCGCCGGCAGCTGATGCCTTGGTGGCAGCGTCTCCAGCGCTCTTGACATCCCGCCCACCGTCGGCTGTTGGTCCAGCCATCTCCGTGTTGATGCCCTGCTTCAACCCGGGGCCCTTTCTTCAGGAGGCCGTCGCCTCAGTGCTGGCCCAGCCTGAATGTCTTGAGCTCCTTGTGGCCGACGGCGGGTCCACCGACGGCTCCCTGGAGTTCCTCCATGAATTGGTATCGATTGGTGTTCGGATTCGTGTTATTCATGGTCCGGACCAGGGCCCTGCCGATGCCCTCAACAAGGCTCTCGCTCAGGCAACTGGAACCTTGATCGCCTGGCTGAATGCCGATGACCTTTTTCCCCCCGGTGCTTTGGGCCGTGCCGCTGAGGCCTTATTGGCTAATCCCAACTGGCTGATGGTTTATGGGGAAGGGGAGGAGTTCAATGCCTCCACCGGCCTGCGTCAGCGCTATCCCACCTTGCAACCCGAGGTGGGCCTCAATGGGTTCCGCTCCCACTGCTTCATTTGTCAGCCCTCCGTGGTCTTTCGTCGCACCATGGTGAAGCAACTGGGGCGATTTGATCTCCAGTGGCGTACTGCCTTCGACTTCGACTACTGGCTGCGGGCTTTTGCCGCCTTTCCCGAACGTATCGGCTACATCCCCTACCTACAGGGGTTGACACGCCTCCATGCCAACACCATCACCAGTCGCCAGCGATTCCAGGTGGCACTCGAGGCTACGGCTCTATTGGCCAGGCATTTTGGCCCCGGCTCTGCCATGCGCCTGCGGTATTACGCCCATGAGCTCCAACTGGGTATCGCCCAACTTCCGGCCAACTCCGATCTGGCTATCCACCTGGCCGACCTGTTTCGTCAAGCCAGCCCCTACCTAAACAGTGAAGCCCGCACTCAGTTGTGTGAAGAATGGCTGCTCGATCCTGCGGCATCACCAGCCCTGGTGGCTGCGGAGCAGATGGCAGCCCAGGGCAATTGGCACCGTTCTTTTCCGGTGCTGTTGCTCCAGGCTTTGAATCCGCAGCTGCAACTCCAGGCTCCAGGTCCATTGGCAGGCCCTCATCTGCGTTTGCAGAAAGCTGTGCAACAGCAGGCAGTTATTTTCCCCTTGCTGCAATCTCTTGAGGCTGACGCTCAGGCCCCCAAAACGGCTGGCCCCATCCCCCCCTTCGCAGAGCGTCCTTTCGGTGTGAATCTGATCGGCCATGCCTTCGATGTGTTTGGCATCGGTGAAGATGTCCGTATGGCGGCCCGTGCTCTCGAGGCTGCCGATGTGCCTTTCTGCGTGATAGATCACCCTGCCGCCAATGGATCTGCGCGTTCCGACCCCAGCCTTGCTGCCCACCTTCATTCCAACCCTGAGGGCGGCCCCTACGCCTTCAACCTGGTCTGCATGACAGCGCCAGTTCAAGCACGCTGGCTTTTGCAGGTTGGCCTTGATGGCTTGCGGGAGCGCTACACCATTGCTGCCTGGCCCTGGGAAACTCAGCAGTGGCCCGATCCTTGGCGACCGGTGCTGCACGTGGCTGATGAGCTCTGGCCATCTAGCCGATTCAGCAGCAAAGCACTGGAATCGTATGCCGGCCCCGAGCGACCACTGCGGCTGATGCCGATGGCCGCAGAGATCAGCCAGCCGGAGCGATTCACGGCGGCGGCCATGCGAGCACATAGGCGAGAGCTGCATGGATTGCCAATCGACGCCGTGATCTTTGGCTATGGCTTCGATCTCAACTCCACCGCCGCGCGCAAAAATCCCATGGGTGCATTGGAGGCCTTTCAGCAGGCCTTCCCTCCCTCAAGTGCTGGATCAGTCGCCTTGATGATCAAGACCTTTCCACCGCGGAAGCGCACCAATGCTGCCTTTGAGTGGTTGCGTCGTCGCGTTGCAGACGACCCTCGAATTAGTTTAATTGTAGGCAGCCTTGATCGCGACGAGTTACTGGCCCTCTATGGCTGTTGCGATGTGTTTCTTTCACTCCACCGTTCCGAAGGCTTCGGGAGAGGAATCGCTGAGGCACTTCAGCTCGGTTTGGATGTTATCGCCACAGACTTTGGGGGTAACACCGATTTTTGTATTGGTCCACTTTCCCATCCGGTGCGCTATCAACCAGTGCCGATTCCATCCAATACCTATCCTTGCGCCGATGGGCACCTCTGGGCGGAACCAGACCTTGCTCACGCCATATGCTTGATGCGCCAAGTAGCTCATGAGCGCCAGTCAACCCTCGCCAGTCTGCAACCAGTCAGCACACGGCAGGCCTACCACCAGATGTTCAGTGCCGCTCATGCAGGCTTCCGTTACCGCACCAGGCTTGAAGAACTCTGGGGTCGACGAGATCAGATTGGTTCCAAATTGCGATGGCGTGCCGGCAGCAGCCCAATCCCCTATGCCTAACCCTACCAATCTTGAATACCGTGGGGATCAAGAACAGCCCACGTTGTACCTCCATATTGGTCATCCCAAGACTGGATCCTCGGCTTTTCAGGCATTTCTTGCATCTAATGCTGATCATCTACGAGCTGCAGGCATCTTCTATCCCCATCACGATAGTTTCGCCGCAGCAGCTAGAGGTTATGTAAGTTCTGGCAACCTTCCCCTTGGAGATCTTACAGACAATTGGTTGTTGGCTCGTGTGCTTCCAGTGGTGCAGCAGTGTCCGGAGGACTGCCGAGCCCTTCTCTTTTCCAATGAGAACTTGTTGCATCGTATGGCAGAATTCTATGATGCAGTTGATTTTGTGCTGCCTTATTGCAAGCCTCACGTGCTGTTAGCAGTTCGCAATCCTCTTGATCAACTTGCCTCGGTGTATCAGCAGCTCGTGAAGCGCCATGGTTTTACTGCGGACTACAACAGTTTTCTTTCGCAGCATCGCTACCGCTGCAACGCTTTGCATAAATCTGCCCAGATAGCTGAACGATTGGATCAAATGGGGATTGACTATACTTTGCTTAATTATTCCGTTCTTGGCCGTGGAATTGTTCCCGCTTTGGGTCGGTGTGCTGGATTTCCTGAAGAATTGCTGTCTTCTGTCGCTCCGGAAGCGGAGGATGCATCTCCTGTGAATCGATCCCTTTCCGCGTCGGAACTGCAGCTGGTGTTGCTGACCAACTCGATTCATGGGCGGGATGCGGGTCGGCGCCTTGCGGATGCTCTAGTTAACCGGCTACCCGATGTTCAGCCTGTAAAGCTGGCTATGGACCCTGTTGCCCGGCACTGCGTTGAATTTGAAAACCAGACGGCGCTCAAGGTCCTGAATGCACGCCTTCCGGCTGAAGCACCCCTTACGTTTGCAGGCTATCAAGGTGATCCTGTTGCCTTTCACTGTGGGCTTACCTCGGAGCAATTGGCGCTTTGTCGAGATGTTTTTAACCGGGCTGCTGGACGTGATAGCCCGAGGGTCTATGACATGCAGCGCCAATTGCTTGATCGTCTGATTAAGCTACTGAATAAAATTGCCGCCCAATGTTTGAATATGTCGAAGGCCAGTCGCCGTGCCAATAGTGGATGATGCCTGATCTTTTTCTCCACATTGGCACGGAAAAAACGGGCAGCACAGCCATACAGCGATTCCTTGTTGAGCAACATGAGGCTCTTACTCAGCTCAATGTGCACGTGCCCCAATGTCTGGGGCATGCTGAGCACTGGCTCTTTCCATTATTATTCTATGCTGATGACCAGCACGATGACCTCACTGAGCGTGCAGGCTTTCAGCGGTTTTCCCCAGTGCAGCGCCGCGCGGCACTGGGTGAGCTTCAGGCAGCTCTGGATCACGAGCTGAAGAGCACGACAGCCAAGACTTGGATTATCTCCAGCGAGCACATCCATTCTCGCTTATTGTTTCGAGATGGCGGAATGGAAGCTCTGGTAGCTTTTCTACGTGAGCGCTTTCATCGGGTGCAGGTTATTGTCTACCTGCGCGAACCCTTGGATGCGGCGCTTTCCCTTTGGTCCACGGCGGTTCGAAACGGGGCTCCTCTCTTCGTTCTCCCTTTGCCACAGCCAGGATACTGGCACCATTTATGCGATCACTGCAGCACAGTTAAGCGTTTAGAGCGCTGGTTTCCTGGTGCATTCTTATTGCGTCTATACCTTCCCTCTGAATGGAAGTATTGTGATGTCGTGAGCGACTTCATTGAAGCCCTGGGGCTTCCGCAGTATCTGTTTCAACCGGCTGATGCGCCACGAGTGAATCGATCTCTGTCTTGGCTTGCTCTACATATGCTGGCTCGTTTAAATGCCCGAGTGAAGCCATCTCGTCAACATGTAGCCGCAATTTGTGAGGCCTTTGATCGTTATCCGCCGCCTCGGGCCACCCGCGAACAGAAACTACAATATGATTCGGCTTTTCACGAGTCAAATGATTGGGTATGTCGTAAGTATTTCCCAGAGCGTTCTCAGCTTTTTCCTTCGAATGGTGGGGATTGAATTCTAGCTCTTCCTGCACCGATACCCGCTTGCTCAAGATCAGGGTGATCAGGAGAGAAGCCATTGATGATTACGCTGTCTGCTGAGTAGATTTGTGCGTCGTCGCTTTCAATTCGATATGCCCATCGTCTTACGAATTGATGCCGGCTCCATCTGCTGTGGCTGAATCGACCCGGTGCTCGGCTCTCGCCATGCAACACGTCGATGCCCCCCATGCTTAAGCAGGCAGCCCGCTGAGGTAACCGCAGCAATCTTAAGCAGAGGTCGATGTCTTCTTGACTGTTGATATATCGGCAGTCAAATCCTCTAATGCTGGCAAAGTCTTCGGCGCGAACGGCCATGCAGGCTCCCGTAAGTGCTTGCAAGAAGTGGTCTTTCTGCGTGCATAGCAAGGAGCTTGGCTGACCAGCATATAGAGGGTATCCAAGTGTCTGAGAATAATTAAATACAACCCCTAGAGATTGCACACTTCCATCGAGTTTCAAGAGTCTTGGTTGCGTTGCAGCGATGCGGGGGTTCTCCAGTGGTGCGATTAGCTCGTCAAGCCAGCCGCTCTTTACCTGGCAGTCGTTGTTGAGTACAACAAGCCATGTGCCCGAGCTTACGGAGAAGCCCAGATTGCAACCCAGGGCAAACTGAAGATTCTCTCCAGGCCATATGGCACGGATTCGCTTATCTTCTTTTCTGTGCCTATTGATTACGCTGCAGCTTGCTGCAGATTCATCATTCATCACTGCAATGATCTCCCATTGGAGCTTGTTCACTGCTTTTCGCACACTTCTTATGCAGCTATCAGTTTCTCTGGCATCCCCATATACAGGAATGACAATGCTCACGCATTTTTGACCCCGATCCATCAGTTTGAGCGCTTCCCAGTTGATGGCGGAGTCATTCTTCTCGCAGAAACGTGCTGCCATTAACGGGCTGCTTATTTCAGGTGACAATGCTTCAAGGCTGTTTAGCTGAGCACCATCCACGGCTAGGCGTGGTCCTAGTGCGATCGTTCTCCAGTTCTCCTGCTCCAGCTTTTCGGAACTCCCATCGAACCTCTCACTGCAATTGATCGCTATTCGCTTCCATAGCTCTCCTGTAAGGTCGTCGATGGCAGGAAGACAGCCTAATCGAGTCTTTAACTCGTTGATGGAAATACCCACTTCGTACCTAGCCTCCCCGTCACTTCTATCTTCCACAAGTACGGCCGCTCCCCAGATTAGTTTGTAGAGCATGCCTATAATAACTAGTGGCATCGATACCCCTTGGAGGATTAAGCAGTCTGCCGGGTTGTTGCCAATCTTTTCCAGTCCCCACCTTATCAAGTCATTGTGATTTGATGGTATTGTTAATTCGACTATGCTGATGTTGGCGTATTGATCCTTGAATGCTTCGGTCACCCGATGAGTTGGTTTGCCTGGGAAGTCTTCGGCTGCAATAATGAGCATGGTTTCCTGCTGCGCTTCGCGGATGACCCGTTGCCTCAATCGCAGGTAATCACCCCGCTCCGTGTTCAGTGCGCGTGCAATTGAAAGACTGGCTTCTGGTATATGTGTGAGTATCGATAGATTCCTGATGATGGCTTTTTGGCAGGCGCGCTCTAGTTCGGACACACTTGTGGTTTCCATGGCATGGTTGCGGGTATTGAGCTTGGACCTCTTTAAGGATGTGACCCATCGAGTTCCTTTGATGAACTTTAATAATGCTCCATAATTGGCATGACCAGTTCTTATACCCTTAGGGTGAACCGTATGCAAGTGGTCACGAGCTTTAATTCTGCCGTTTGGAGGGGAGGCGCTGTTAACCGGTAGATTAGGTAAGCGATGGGTTGGGATTGAGTGCCTACCAACTGGTACTGCCCTTTTCTTCTGGCTCCCTCCGCTGAGTCCAGATTATTGTCTGCTGGGCTTAGGCCTCACATCGGCCCCGTGGATTCGCTCCCCAGCGGCAGCATTCTGGTCTACGACTCCCCTGACCGTGTGCTGGAGGTGCTCCGTTTGCGTGAGCCTGTTCCAGTGACTGCTTCTCAGCTTGTTGAGCGCTATCAACGACTCGGTGGAATGGCTTGTTCCCATCGATTAATTTCATGTTGGTGCTTATCGCAGCTTTCTCTGCAAGAGCTTGAAGATTGGGCCCTTAACCCTGACGGATACGACGCTACTTATTTTTCTGATTGGCTGCAATTTACCCCAGTCGAGCGCCCTCCTGTTGCAGCGTTGACAGCTGCAGTTCTCTTTTCATTTCTTAACGACTTCCCTGAATGCGTTGACGTCTATATACAGCTTGACCTGATTTCTGAGCGCTTTGGTGCGCCACCTGATGCTAACTTCTTGCTCAGAGCTAGTCAATCCCTAGGGGCTACTTCAATGTTGGACGACTGGTGGCAGCCATTCTCCGATCATCATTTGCTCAAGTTGCAGCTTGAGCAGGTTGAGGAGGAGCTGCTTACTCTTTTTCTTGCTAATCAGAGACAGCGTGACCTGCTGGCTGCTCAGCATTTATGGCTTCGGCGCTTATTTACTGACTTTAGGCGTCTTCACGGATTGCTGAGTCGGTTGGTGAGCTCATGAGTCCTTTGACTTCTCCTGTCGCCATTCAGCTGTGGGCCCCTAGTCTTGACGTCGAGCTTCTTCGATCTGGTTTAAGCGCTGCAGGGTTTGAGGTTTTTGATGTCAAATATTTTCGTGAGATTTCACCTGGACTTCCGCTTCTCCTTCCTTATGCTGATCCTTTCGTTCTGGGTCTACAGGAGGAATGCGATAAAGCTGCTATGGCTTGCTGTGAGTTAATTGCATTGCTTGCTTCGCTCGACACCTCATTGGTGCCATTCCGGCTGGTTAACCTCACATGTATCCATGTGCCTTCCATAGTTGGATGGTGTATCCAGCCTTATGACCCTCCTGGCCAGGAGGCGATTGCTGTCTTTCCTCAGCCTGATCCATTGCAGGCATTCCTTGCTTTAGAATTGCTAAAGCGGCACCCATCTCTAGCGACTGTTTATATTGCCCTCGAAGAGCATCCTCTTTCTTGTTCTCTCGATTGCCGGCTGCCAGACAGCCTCTTTCTAGATCGTTATCTGACAGCTTGTAGTTGGGATTCCCTCCTAAAGGCTCGAGCTGAGCAAGCAGCCTTTGAGCGCGAATTACGTGAACTTGCTCTGAAATTAGGTGTCTGTGAGACGCAGCAGCTCACGATTCAGTTGCAAACCGAGCAGCTACAAGATCTTGGCTCGCGTCTTGAGGCGTTGAACGTCCTACGAGATAGCTGTATTCAGAATTCTCTTGTCATTCAATCCCAGCAGGATGATCTTGAGGTTCTTTGCCGGCGGTTGGCTGTGCTTGAGGATCTTATTTCGAGGGCCAGTCATTCGTCGGAAGCTATTCAGTACTGCTTTGCTCAGTTGTTAGCCTGACTTCTAAGTTTAACTCGCTTCGGCTGCCTAGTGTTGATCGATGATGCCACAGCATCCACTGTCGCTCGTCGACTGATTTTGTTTTTACCGGTTTTCTCTGTTCGTGTTATTATCGCAAGAGCACTATTTTTTCATGAAAGCCGTCATTCTTGCCGGTGGCCGGGGCACCCGCCTCGCCGAAGAAACCGTGGTACGCCCCAAGCCTCTGGTGGAGGTGGGTGGCCTGCCAATTCTCTGGCACATTCTCAAGATATATAGCTCCTTTGGCATCAACGATTTCATCGTGTGCTGTGGCTACAAGGGCTACATGATCAAGGAATACTTTGCCAACTATTTCCTGCACACCAGTGATGTGACTTTTCACATGGATGTAGGCAATCACATGGAGGTGCATCAGCGCACCACTGAGCCCTGGAAGGTCACCCTGATTGACACCGGCGACAAGACCGAAACCGGCGGTCGCTTGGGACGAGTGCGCTCCTATCTCGACGACGAGCCCTTCTGTTTCACCTACGGCGATGGGGTGGCAGATGTCGACATGACTGCCCTGATCGCCCAGCACCGTCAGCAGGGGTTGCAGGCCACCCTCACTGCCGTGCAGCCACCCGGTCGTTATGGCGCCCTGCATCTAGAAGACAACCGCGTTGCCAACTTCCAGGAGAAGGCCGACGGTGAGCAAGCCTGGATCAATGGTGGCTTCCTTGTGCTTGAGCCCAGCGTCTGCGACTTAATCCACTCCGACGCCTGTCTGTTTGAAGCCGACGTGCTTGCCGAGCTCTCCAGGAGCGGCCAGTTGGGTGCTTACCGCCACCACGGCTTCTGGCAGTCGATGGACACCCTGCGTGAGCGCAACCGTCTCGAGGACCTCTGGGATAGTGGCCAGGCCCCATGGAAGCTCTGGAGCTGATGGCCCGCCCTGGTTGCAGCCCTGATCCTTCCTTCTGGGCCGGCCGGCGGGTGCTGCTCACCGGCCACACCGGCTTCAAGGGCAGCTGGCTGGCGCTTTGGCTTCTGAAGCTTGGTGCCCGCGTCACTGGCGTGGCCCTCGACCCCGACACCAGCCCCAGTCTCTTTGGCGCCATTGATCTGGCCGCAGCCGCTCTGCCCGGCGAGCTGCAAGACAGCCGCGCCGACATTCGTGACGCCGACGCCCTGGCTGCGCTGGTGGCGGCAGCCGACCCCGAGGTGGTGCTGCATCTTGCGGCCCAGCCCCTGGTGCGCCGCAGCTACCTCGATCCCCTCGGCACCTGGGCCACCAATGTGATGGGGTCGTTGAATGTGCTCGAGGCCCTGCGCGGCCTGGATCATCCCTGCTCGGTGGTGATGGTCACCACCGACAAGGTGTATGAAAACCGCGAGTGGTGCTACGGCTACCGCGAAACCGATCGCCTCGGCGGCCACGACCCCTACAGCGCCAGCAAGGCCGCTGCCGAGCTGGCTATTGCCTCCTGGCGCGCCAGTTTCTGCGGCAGCGCCCCCCACCAGACGCCCCATCTCGCCATCGCCACTGCCCGTGCCGGCAATGTGATCGGCGGCGGCGACTGGGCGGCAGATCGGATCGTGCCTGATGCCATGCGCGCCTGCGCCGCCGCCGAGCCCCTGGTGTTGCGCAACCCCAGGGCCACCAGGCCCTGGCAGCACGTGCTCGAGCCGCTTTGCGGTTATCTCAGCCTCGCCGAAGCCCTGGCGGCTGACCCCGCCGCCTATGCCGAGGCTTGGAACTTCGGCCCCCAGCTGGAGGCCAACCGGCCCGTGGGCGAGCTGGTGGAGGCCCTGCATCAGCACTGGAGCGGCCAGTGGCGCGACCTCAGCGATCCCGGTGCCCCCCATGAGGCCGGCCTGCTGCATCTAGTGATCGACAAGGCCAGCCAGCGCCTCGGCTGGCAGCCCCGCTGGGACTTCGCCACCACCGTGGCCCGTACCGCAGCCTGGTACCGGCAGGTGGCGGCCGGCGCCTCCCCGCTCGCCTGTTGCCGCGCCGATCTGGAGGCTTACGCAGCCACTTTTAATTCGCCAGGGGCTACGGCGCCAGGGGCATCTTGAGCTGTTCGGCGTAGAGCTGGTGCGCCAGCTGCTCGCTCGGGGCCTCCACATCGCTCCAGTGGATCGGCTGATCCTTGGCGATGGCACGCTTCAGCCGGCAGCCCTCCGCTAGCCCCTCGGGCAGCAGCCCCTCGGCCCGCACCACGCTCGCCTTCTCCGCCTGGCCGTAGGTCAAATAGCGGCCAAACGAATCGAGGCTTTCGCCCGCCAGCAGGTCGCGCTTGGCGATCGCCACCACCTCCACCACCGGCGCCCCCAGGGGTTGGCCCACCGCATCGCCGAACAGCACCGCTCTCGCCACGCTCATAGGTGCCTCCAGATAGCAGAGGTGATAAGGCTGGTAAAAGCTGTAGAGGGGTCCGTCGCCCAGCTTGTAGAGCGCCAGATAGGAGGCATGGCGCTCGTCCTCCATCTCCGCCAGGCAGAACACCCCCGGGGAGGGGCGGGCGCCGATCACGAAATCCACTACGCCGCCCAGCTCCCGCAGTTGCTCGAGGTCGTAGGCGGCGGTGAGCTCGTCGATGTGGCCCCGGTGCTCCCGCCGGCTCATGCCCCGCTGGGCCACGGTGAAGCCGGTGGCATTGGCCACGATCGCCTGCTCGAAGTTCACTTTCGAGCCATCGGCAAACGAGGTCACCATCGTTACGTCCTGGTGCCACTGCTCTGCAAACCCTTGCTGGGTGGTGGGGGTGCGGTACTCGTCCTGCAGGCCCTTGATGTTGCCCAGCACCCGTGGCGTTAGCCCCAGTCCCTGCACGTAGCGCCAGAGGTTGAGCTCCACGCCGGGCTGGTCGCCGTCGCAGCAGGTGAGCAGCACCCCCGCCCGGCGTGCCTTCTCATGCAGGATCGGCCCCACCGTGGCATCCACCTCCGCATTCATCAGCACCAAGGGCTTGCCCTCGCCGATCGCCTCTAGGGCCCGGGCGGCGCCGAAGTTCACGGCTCCGGTCATATCGATCAGACAGTCGATGCCAGCTGAGCGCGCCAGCAGGCTGGGGTCGTCGGTGATCGCCGGCGTCCCGGCCGCTATTGCCCGATCCAGTTCCGCCAGGTTGCTCACCGCCACGGCCCCGCCTCTGCCGGCAAAGCCATAGGCGTCAGCTGCTTTTTGCAGAGTGCGGTTGGCGATCGCCACCACCTCCATGCCTGGCACCAGCTCCGACACCTGGGCCACAAAGCCCCGAGCCATCGCCCCGGCCCCATACATGCCAACCCGTACCGGGCGCCCTTCGCTTTCGCGCTGGCGCAAGGCGGTGTCGACAAGAATCATCCAGGGCCAGCCGTATGGCTAAACGCTACCCCACCTCTGCTGCTGCTCGGCGTAGAGCTGGTGGGCCAGCTCCTGGCTGGGGGCCTCCACGTCGCTCCAGTGGATGGGCTGGTCTTTGGCGATGGGGCGCTTCAGCCGGCAGCCCTCCACCAGACCCTCTGGCAGCAGACCTTCGGTCCTCACCACACTGGCTTGCTCGGATTGGCCGTAGGTCATGTAGCGGCCGAAGGAGTCGAGGGTTTCACCCGCCTCCAGGTCGCGCTTGGCGATGGCCACCACCTCCACCACGGGCCCACCGATCGGTTGGCCCACCGCATCGCCAAACAGCACCGCCCGCGCCAGGCTCATCGGTGCATCCAGGTGGCAGAGGTGATAAGGCTCGTAGAAGCAGTAGAGCGGCCCATCGCCTAGGCCCTTGGCCGCCAGCATCGGCGCGTGGCGCGGGTCGGCCAGCTCCGCCAGGCAGAACACCCCCGGCGCCGGCTGAGCGCCCACCACGAAATCCACTACTCCACCGAGCGTCCGCAGCTGGTCCAAGTCGTAGTGGGTGGTGAGGTCTTCGACCGGACCGCGATATTCCATCCGGGAGGTGCCGCGGCGCAGCACCGTGAAGCCGGTGGCGTTAGCCACGATGCACTGCTCAAAGTTCACCTTCGAGCCGTCGGCAAACGAGGTCACCATCGTCACGTCCTGGTTCCACTGTTCGGCGAACCCCTGCTGGGTGGTGGGGGTGCGGTATTCGTCCTGCAGGCCCTTGATGTTGCCCAGCACTCGCGGGATCAGGCCCATGCCCTTCACCTTGCGCCAGAGGTTGAGCTGTACCCCGGGCTGGTCGCCGTCGCAGCAGCTGAGCAACACCCCCGCTGCCCGCGCCTTCTCGTGCAGGATCGGCCCGATCGTGGCATCCACCTCCGCGTTCATCAGCACTAGCGGTTTGCCGTGCTCGATCGCCGCCAGCACAATGGCGGCGCCGTGGTTCACCGAACCGGTGATGTCGATCAGGGCATCGATCGCCCCCGAGCGCACCAGCAGCGCCGGGTCGCTGGTGATAGCTGGTTCGCCGGCGCTCAGGCTGCGTTCCAGCGCAGCCAGGTCGGAGGCGGCCACGGCTCCGTCGCGGCCGGCGAAGGCGTAGGCATCGGCCGCCCGCTGCAGGGTGCGGTTGGCGATCGCCACCACCTCCATGCCGGGGATCTGGTTGGTGATCAGGGCCACCACGCCCCGGGCCATCGCCCCGGCCCCGATCACGCCGATGCGCAGGGGCCGGCCCTCCTGTTCGCGCTGCCGCAGGGCCGTGTCGAGCAGGATCAAATTTTCAGACCCTCTGACAAGGTCATTTGCTCGCGGATGCTGGCCAAGCTTTCGTTCAGCAGCGGCCAGGAGGCATCTTTGGGCGAGATTTCACTGACCTCCAGAGGCCAGCTGATGGCCAGCTCGGGATCATTCCAGCGCAGGCCGAATTCTGCTTCTGGGGTATAAAACTCGCTCACCTGATAAAGAATCTCTGTGGCATCAGTGAGGGTCTGGAGTGCATGGCAGCAGCGCTCCGGAATCAGCACTGCTTGGTGGTCTTCCGCGCGCAGTTCCACCATTTCGGTCTGCAGAAAAGTGGGTGATTCAGGGCGCAGGTCCACCAGCACATCTACCAACTCTCCACCTACGCACCGCAGAAACTTGTGTTCTGCATAGGGCGGAAACTGAAAGTGAAAGCCCCGCAGGGTGCCAGCTCGCTGGTTGTAGGAGCGATTGATCTGTCGCACCTGGAAATCCACCCCATGCTCGAGCAACTCTTTCTGGCAGAAGGCTCTTGCAAACCAGCCACGCTCGTCGCCGATGGGCGGGCTCGTGACCTTGAAAGCGCCTGCGATGGCCAGGGGTTCGTACTGCATCGGAAGGGTGAGGTAGCCCCAGGATGGCAAAGGTAAATCAATTTACCGTTTGCTTTGCAAAATTGCTTGCACTTAGCTCTGGTCCTTGGCTCTGAGCAGCACGGGTAGGCGCAGTTCCGCGCGCAAGCCTCCGCTTGGAGCCTCAAGTAGGGCCAGTCTTCCCTGGTGATCGAGGCAGAAGCGTTCCACGATTGCTAGTCCCAGCCCTCGATGGCGTTGGCGTTGGCGGTCGTTGCTGCGGCTGGGGCCGGGCATGGTCAGCAAGGTGTCAGTGGCAATACCCGCTCCGTGGTCGTCCACCCGCAAAAGCACCTGGCTGCCCTGGCGCACTGCACTCAGTTGCACCGGCGGTGCGCCGTACTCCAGCGCGTTGTCGATCAGGTTGTTGAGGGCTCGCTCCAGTCCGTCGGGGTCGAGTTTCACCAGCAGCCGCGGCATTCGTAGGCGGATCAGCTGGGAGGGGTGACTGGCCACGATGCGGCCGCAAAGGTCGTCGAGGGCGCAGGCCTGACGCCGCTCAGCCGGCAGCTCTTGCTCTCCCAAAAGGGCCAGTTGGTCAGTGAGGCTTCGCAGTCGTTCGAGATCCATAGCCATCGCTTTGGCTACTTCCCCGTTGCCGCCATCGAGCCGCTCGCAGAGGATTTCGGTGCGCAGCATCAGCCGGGCATGGGGGCCGCCTAGGTCGTGGGTGAGGCCGTGCAGCAGCTGGCGTCGCGCGGTCGCGGTGTTGTTGATCCGCTCAAGCAGCCGGTTGATGCGGAGGCTGAGTAGACGGATCGGCGCGATTCCCTCCTCGGGCAGCAGTCGCAGCGGGCCGGCTAAATCTTGTTCGCTCAGGCGCTGCAACATCAGCGAGAGCGGCTGCTCCACATTCGCCCTCAGAAACAGCACCAGTCCGCCCAGGCCCCCCACCGCAATCATCAGGATTCGCAGCAGGGGCAGGTACCAGAGGCTGTTGCTGAGCCGCTCCGACTGGTAAAGCCATAGGGGGTGGCCGCTTGGGTCCCGGCTGCTCAGCCGCACCCAGTGCCCTCCCCATGGATCCTGAAGCGGCGGCTGGTCCCGCAGGATGCGGCGCTCGAGGCCGAATTCCCGGCGCATTGCCTCATGCACCAGCCGATCGAAGCGGCTTTGTACCGTTGTTTGCGACTGGGACAGCTCGCTGTCCGGGCGGATCACTACCCCGGCAGGCAGGCCATCCGGCAGGCGAATTTGCAACACTTGCTCCACCAGCACCACGTGCTTGCTTAAGCGCAGGGCGCTCTCGCTCACGATGCGCGGCTCCAGCAGCAGGCGCATGGCCAGGAGCAGCCCCAAATAGCCCGCCGTGCCCCCGGCCAGCAGGCTGGCCAGCAGCCGCAGCCAGTCGAGGCCGGTGAGGCGAGCTCTGCCCTTGGCCATCGGCTCAGTTCCCTCTGGCCGGCAGCCGGCGCACCGGTGCAGTTAGTCGGTAGCCCTGGCCGCGTACGGTCTCGATCATCTGCTCCCCCGGCTGCAGCTCCAGCAGCAGCCGCCGCAGTCGCGACAGACGCACGTCGATGCTGCGGCTCTGCTGAACATCCACCAGGCTGCCGCTGGCCTGGCCCAGCTCCTGTCGGCTCACCACCTCACCGGCCCTGCTGCAGAGCAGCTGTAGCAGGGCTACCTCGCCACGGGAGAGCTCCTGGCCCTGGCCATCGGCCCGCCCCAGCCAGAGATGCAGGGGATCTAGGCGCAGCTCCCCCAGCTGCCAGACCTGATCCGCTGGCGGCAACGGCTGCCCCACCCTGAGCAGCTGCTCCACCCGTAGCTGCAGCTCCCTAAACAGGAACGGTTTGCCCAGGTAGTCATTTGCCCCGGCCTCCAGTCCGGCAATCCGGTCGCGGGGGGCGCCCAGAGCGGAGAGCATCAGCACCGGCAGCTGGGCATGGCCCTGGCGCAGCCGCAGCAGCACATCCGTGCCCCGCTGGCCGGGCAGTAGCTCATCGAGCACGAGCAGGTCTGGGACCGCCTCGTCCAGCGCCTGCTCGAGTTCGCGCGGATGCTGCAGGTGGCGAGCCTGCCAGCCCCGCTGGCCGAACTGCTCAAGCAGCAGGCTGCCCAGGTCAGCGTCGTCGTCGAGGATCCAGATGCAACCGGCCATGGGATCAGTGGCGCGTGGGGCAGGGACCCCTGCAGCTCATCATTGCTCGGCCAGTTGGCGCATGGTGTCGATCACCTGCCCCACGGCAAACGGGTTGCGGCGCTGAAAGCTGCCGTCGTTGTCCCTACCTAGCTGCTCACCAGCGGGCGTGCAGTCGAGCAGGCGGTCGCCAAATCCGAACACCCGGTCGAGGTTCACCCAATTGCTGTTCAGGCTTTGGGGCCCAGCTGTGAACAGAAACAGGGACGCGAGCTCGCTGGACTGGTGGAAAGGCACGAAATACTTGAGGTGCAGGGCGGCCTGGGGGAAGCCGGTGATCAGCGGATAGCGGCGGAACAGCTTCAACTTCTCCCGGATCGAGAGTTCCTCCGGGCAGATCACATCCACATTGGACAGCTTGGCGAGCGCCTCCACTACCTCTTGTTCGCCCTCGAAGCAGGTGGTGCCCTGCTGTAATTTGTGGCGGGAGAAGTAAGCGATCCGCCCTTGCAGTTGCTCCTCTTGCAGGAGCCGCTTTCGTAGTCGGGGCGCAAGGGCGGCGCGGGCGGCTTGGGGGAAATCTGTGGTCACAAATTCCCGGTCGCGATAAAGCACGCTGGAAGATACCAGCATGGAGCTTTCTAATTTGTGCCGGATCAGGCGTGCCCGTTTGCGAATACCGAGGCAGCGCAGCCACTCGTCGACCAGTGGATGGTCAAAATATCGCGCTTGTGTTTCTTTCGGATTTATGTTGCTTTTTCTGACCAATTCAGGGTAGTGAAACCAGATCGGCTCTTTGCTTCTGCGGAATAGCCGAAGTAGCTGGTAAGTGCGCGTCAGATCTAGGAGAAGATGTCCGAAGTGTTCAAAAATGCTTCCTCCATACATGACTAGCTCTTGCTGTCTGCGCGACTGTCCATGCTCTGCATGCTCCTCAGTGAGTTGGGGCAAGGGATAGATCAGTCGGCTGCCCCGTCGATCCGTAAGGGCGTCGATCGGGCGGCCCTGTCGGTCCAGCGCTCCTTGCTTGCTGGTTTCCCACCAATGTGCAGTTGGCTTGCCAGTATTGCGGGTAGGCTCCAACCTGGCGTCAGGCTCGATTAGCCAGGAGGCCGTATGCGGGATGTTGATCTTTCCCCAAAGGCAGGGATGATCGTTGGAGAGATGGGCTAGTTCCTCAGCAATTGGCATTGAAGCCTTCGGAGATCATGAATTAGATCAGGATATAGCGAGACTTTGCTTTTAACTCAATGCTCGGCTGAAATTGTTTTCGCTGAGAAGCGGAACTCCCAGGGAGGTCGCGAGTTTGCAAAGCTGTTTTTTGCGTTCAGGGATGCTGCTGAGCAGGCGCTCTCTCTCCTTGCGGTTTTGCCAGCGGGGTAATTGATACTGTTCAAGGATGTCTTCGAAAGTCTTGCTGCGCATCAGTTCCCACACCGATTCGGTCTGCTGGTAGTGGGTCACAGCCAGGATGTTTGCGAGCTCGACGCTGTGGCGAGCCACTTGAAGGCGCCAGTGGCTCGAGGCCCGCAGCCTGGCAATTAGCAGATTCGGACTACCTTCCACCGGGTTGTAGCGCCAGCGCAGGGCCAGTCGTTTGTTCTGGCGCTGAATGCGCGCTAGCAGAGTGTTGCGGAAGCCGCTGAAGAAGGGCTGCCTGGCCAGCTGCTGGGGGTCGGCGATCAGTTCACTGTCGAGCCTGGGGGCTTCTGAGTTCTTGCCCGCCATCTTCTGGCCCTGCTCGCGGAAGCTTTCTGGTTGAAACAGCAGCGGCTTGAGCTTGCGTTTCTTTAGGCGCCGGTAGAAGTCCACGTCATCCCCCCCCCAGCCCGACATATGATCGTGGTATCCACCGGCAGCCTTCATCAGGTGGCGCGGAGCTAAGCACAGACCCGATGAAGTTCCCATTTTGCAGTATCCCTTGAAGAAGATGCCGGGTTCGTCGGCCATCCTCTCCACATAGGGCCGGATGTTCACGGTGGCGACATCGGCGTCGGTTTTGAGCACCAGGTCGGCCTCGGCTAGCCCCAGACCAATGTTCTGGGCCCGGCCCTGGCGCCAGAGCGATTCATCTTCTACCCGCACCACCGTGACCCGTTCGCTGCTCAGGTCACCCAGTTCCTCGATCACCGGGGTGGTGGAGTTGAAGTCCACCACGATGATCTGCTGCAGCTGCGGGCAGGCCAGCCAGGAGGGCAGGCTGTCGCGCAGATACTCCACCCGGTTGCGGCAGGGTGTGATCAGTTCGACGCTGGGGAGCTGGCTCATGGCGTGGGGGAGGGGGTGAACCACGCGGCGGTGGGTTGCTTCTGGCTCAGCATCCAGCCCAGGGTTAGGTACTGGGCTTCCCGGGTGAGGGGGGTGATGCTGCTGTCGTGAGCCTGGTCTTTGATCGTGGGGCCTGATACGAATTCAGGGCAGAAGCTGGCACGAATCTGGTCGTCGTCGGCCAGAAAACTGCGCCGCAGGCGGCGGATCTCCCTCGGAGTGAGCCAGCTGTTGATCTGTTTCAGCGAGGCCACGGCACCGGTATCGCTGTTTTTTGCAAATCGCCGGCGCCCCTTGTTGTACATCCGGATAAGTTGTTCGCGAGGTAAGCCCTCCATGGCGTTGAGATAGCGCTTGAACAGCACACAGGGAATCGGGTGCCCTATGTTGAACTGAGATTTCTGTTCTCCCGCGTCTGGAGGCGGTGAGATCGAGCCGGCCAAGTTGTGGAGGAAGCGCTGGGTGATGTCCTGCTGCTCGCACAGATTCTCGTAGCTCAATGTGCGCACAGGAAAATGCTGCTGCCAGGCCTTCAACTGCCTTTGGTATTCAGCTACGTGCCGAAAAGACTTAAGAAACTTCTGGATCGACTTGCGATAGAAGGTGGCAAGGATGAACTCACTGTAGCTGCTCTGCAGGTAGCTAGACCGTTCGCGGATTACGCACACCACCTCCACATCCATTTCGCTGCCGAGCAGTCTGCGAATGAGCTCTACATTTTCGGCCTTCTTTTGCCACATCTGATCGGGACCGTCATCTCCATCGATGCGCCCAAAGCCGATTCTCCAGAAGGCTTCCGCACTAATGATTGTGTGGGTGTAGCGCCTAGACCGTTCTCGCAGGGCTTGCGCCATCTCCTGCAGTTGGGCTTCGCTGTAGGGCTTCGGCTTGCTGGTGCAGTCGAGGGAGCGGGCAAAGTTAAGGTGGTTTGGGGCATTCCGACCGCCGCTGAGCAACTCAGCCTCCCGGGGATACCACAGGCCTTGAGTGGCATAGAAATCGGCGTTGCGCCCTAGATGGCGCTGAATTGCAGTGGTGCCGGTTTTGTGCGTGCCGATGTGCAGAAAGATAGTCATCGCCTACAGGTCCCAGGTATTCAGAGGCTTGTCCATGTAGGCCAGCATCTGTTCGGCATCGGGCCGCACCACCCCCAGCACCTGGCTGCGCAGCTTGTCCGTCCAGGCGGGAGCCGCCACCATGGCTCTGCCCTTGTCACCGGCTTCGTTTACCCGTGGTAGCTCGCCATCATCAAGCAGCAGATCTAAATGCTCGGGGTCTGTTGAAGCTCCCAGGAAATTCAATAGAACTGTAAGTGTGGGGCGAGGTGCTGCGATCAGATCTTCGAAAGTAAGACAGTGGATCTGGTCGTCAGGATAAAATTTGCGAAAGGCTTGCAGGCGTTCGTGATATAGAGAACAGCCCACCACTAGGCGACGCAGGTGGCCAGAATTCATCAAACCACTGAAATCACGGGTGCCAGGTTGGCGCCCCTTGCGATGGCGCCACTGGGATACGATTCTATCGAGTGGATGGCGTACCACATACACCAATTTCAGATTGGGTAGATAGCGGTGCATCAGTGCTGGAGCGTTGGTAGAGCTCTTGAGTGCGCTGGCGTACATGGTGCTACCTTCGCCGCGCAATTTGCAGGCCTTGCCAGCTTTAAAAAGACGGCCATACCATTTCCAGCCCATGTCGTAGCGCCGACCAAAGAATTTTGGCTCTTTCGGTTTGCTGATGAAGAAGTCGGGGTGGCGAGGCAGTATTGAAGTGAGTGTTGTTGTGGCAGATTTTGCCGCTCCAATAATGATGAAATTTGGCAATCTGCGGCCCAGTGCTTGCACTTCGGCCTCGTGTTCGCCCCGTAATCCGGCCTCAATTACTTTTCGCAATTGACGGTTGAGGCCCAAGACGATCTCCTTAGTGGGTGGGGTTTGGTAGTGAGTATTTTACGTCAATCGCCTAGCCTGATCAGGCGGGCAGCATCGCTGTGATGCGTTCCAAGGGGGTTGGTGTCACGCTGAGCTGGCCTCGGGCAAGTTTATACAAGTCGTGATCGCCGTAAAATAGCTCCACGTCCTCTCGGTAGCGCTCTCTAGCGAGGCTGATCAGGTTTTCGTCGCTGAAGTGGGCGGTAAGGTCAGTCTCGCCAGCTCTGCGCACGTTTTTACTGGGTAACTTGCCAAGTGCTGGCAAACCAGCTTGACGCATGCGACGGCGTAGCAGCTGCCAATGGTCTGCCATTGCTTCCATTTGGCCTATGAATCCAGGCACCGGCACACCGTCTATGCAAAGAATGCTGCTTTGGGGGAGTAGGTGTACGTCTAAATCAGCATCTGCTGTGGCGACCACCACCTCCAGAAAGCGTCGAAACGGCATATGACGCTCCAGCCCCATTCGTTGCATCGCAGTCGACAACGTGTCGTTTTCGATCAGCTTGTTGTTATAGGCCGACACCAAGCGATCGAAGGGGTTGCGCACGAAGCTGAAGCAGAAGTGGCTGCTACGTCGTTGCATAGCCTCCATCGCGTCGACCATCGTGGTTTCGCCATGAGTTCCCTTGCGCCAGAGGGCATCGGCGGTGGTGCGGTAGCCCTCCTCTGGCGGTTGATCAAGCAGTCGGGTAAGCGCGGCCTTAACTGACGAATTGGCCACCTTGGGCACCCGCCCATAAATCAGCGGCAATTGTTGGAAAAGGATGAAGTGCTCATCCACTGCCGCCGGCATCGCAGGGTTGGCGGCCGTCATGCTGCTACCAAATTGGGACCTACAGCTAGTTGATGCTGTTCCAGTCTCTCTAGGGCCAGCCAAGCCCCTTCCCCATTGTTTTTGTGTCCCTGCCAGATTTCCGGAATGAAGGAGGCTGTCGGAGCCATCTGGCGCAGCAGATTAAAAACATTTGCCCAGTCGATATCACCCTCATCTATTTGCAGGCCCTCTCCATCTACTCCGCTGGAGTCGGCTAGGTGCAAGTGAGCTGTTAGAGGCAGAATTCGCTCTAGGAAACTGGAGAAGGGCTGGTGTAGATGGTTGCAGGCAAGCTTGGAATGGGAAACATCCAGGCATACCCTTAGACCATGATTTCGGCAGAAGCTTTCGATGCAATCCGCATCGACAAATAGGTTGTGATATCGCTGGCCGCCGAAGTGCCAGGGAAACGGTGGCATGGTTTGGGGAATGATCTCCACTCCGTCGCAGTGCAATTCGCGCAGACTGGTCGCTAGTTTGTCTAGGAGCGGCAGTCTTTCCTGGCTGCTGAGATGGCGGTTCGCAGAGAAGCCCCCCACATTTGTCACCAGCAATACTTCGCCTGGGCACTCAAAGCGTTTACTCAGCCGGGCGGAGAGGTCGAGCACCCGCTGCAGTTCCGTCACTGAATGGCGTCGATAGTCTTCGTCTTGGCTGCAAAGGTCGAGGGTGTGGTCACCGGTGAATAGCTCAGGTGCGTGTATCACCAACCCCATTGGCACCCGTTTTGGTAGCACTGCGTCGATATCTACCTCCACATCTTTGTAGCTGAGATGTATTTCCACGAGGTCAAGGTTGCTGGCACCTTGGAACGCTTCGAGGTCGTGGTACCTCACTGGCACACCAAAGGGATTAGCGAAGCTGTAGGGCCTCGGGGTGGCTGCCGCGCGTTTCAGGTCGGATTCGAAGAAGCATTCGCCCTCGGCTTTATCACTGCTGATGCTCTGGCCTATTAGGTCGTTGAGCCGATAGGGCTGCAGTCCCTGTCCCGGACTCTGAATCCGCACCATCTCGCGGCTGATCGGAGTACCAGCTGCGATCGGACAGGCAGCCACCAGGCTCTTAGCCAGTACCTCCCGATTCATCAGCTCGCCCTGGCTGATGCTGCGGGGGGATTCCGAGCCCATCGACTCCTCCACCGCCCGAATCCCAGCCACCATGGCCGTGAACTCCTCGGGCAGCAGACTCACTTTGTGGTCGTTGCCCTCCATCCCTTGGTCGAGGGTGATGTGCTTTTCGATCACTGCCGCCCCGAGAGATACGGCTGCGATTGGTACGGCAAAACCCCGCTCGTGGCCCGAGTACCCCACCGGCGCCTCAGCCAGCTCCGCTAGCCGCCGCAGATAGCGCAGGTTGACATCTTTGAAAGGGGTGGGATAGGTCGAGTTGCAGTGCAGCAGCGCGAAGGCAGCTCCCTGCTGACGCAGGTGACGAATGCCGGCACTGATTTCGAGCTCGGTGGCCATGCCGGTGGAGGCAATCAACGGCTTGCCAGTGGCGGCGATGGCACTGAGCAGATCGTGGTTGGTGAAGTCGGCCGAGGCCACCTTGTATCCCGGCATGCCCCAGCTATCGAGCTTCTCCAGGCTCGTGGTGTCCCAAGGGGTGCAGAGCGGGATCAACCCCTGGCTCAGGGTGTGATCGAAGCAGCGGAACAGGTCATCGTCGCTGAGCTGGAAACGCTCCAGTAGATCCAGGGTGTACTGGGTTCCCAGGTCTGAGGCCATGTCGTTGCTGTCGCCCGCGTTGACATACAGCTGGTTCATGTCACGCATCTGGAACTTGGCGCAGTCCGCACCGGCAGTGGCTGCTGCGTCAATCAGCTGTAGGGCGATCTCCAGGCTGCCGTTGTGGTTGTTGCCGATTTCCGCGATCAGAAATGAAGGGGCGCCCTCACCGATCGGTCGGCCTGCTAGCAGAAGCTGCCGCTGACCGCCTCGGGCCACTGCCACCACCCTGCCGTGGTCATCGAGCAGGGGGATGACCTGGATCTTCTGGGAGAAAAGGGCCGCCAAGTCGGCTGCTGCGCTGGCTTCGGCTGCTGCCACGCAATCTGGATTCATGGCATCGGTGACCGGCCTGTTCAGGTCAATCACGTCGCTTGCCGCGATCCAGCGGCGGAAGTCGCCATCGCTGAGCACCCCTTGGAGAATGCCTGCTTCTGACACCACAAAGATCAGCCGGCATTTGTTGGCCGTGATCTTGTTCAGTGCCGTCAGGATCGCGTCTTCGGCGAAGACGACGAACTGGGTGAAATTCCGCTCGATCTGAACCGATTGCACGTCTATTTCGCCCGCTGTTTCCAGTTGCGGACTCTAGAGCCGGAACCGGGGGGTAACCAGTAAGGCCAGACGGCGCAGCCAGCGGTTGCTCTGTTGCAGTGCTGCCAGTCGGCGACTGATATTGCGGTTGTCCGGCCGCTGTAGCAGCGCAACTTCGAGCAGCCGCCGGGCTTCCCCATAGTCTCGGCAGCGTATGGCGGCCTCGGCTCCACGCCGTAGCTGGTTTGTGGAGAGGTCGGCGGCATTAACTACATAACCAGGATGGTTCAGGTTTAGAAGGCTGTTCTGCGAGTTGTGCCCCAGTTGCTTCAAGGCCTGCAGCAGGTTGGCTGGGGTGAAATCGGTGTGATACCCAACCCAATGCAACCAGTCGGGATCCGGATCGGGGCCCCCATCCAGGCTGTCGAGATCCTCTGCCGTTGCCAGGGATCGCAGTAGGCCTGAGCCGGCAAAAAACGGCGTGCCGAGGTCGTGACGTAAGCCAAAATCGTTCACGACCACCGGTCTGCAGCCCAGGTCGAGGGCGTCGAACAGGGCGGTTGACGACACGGTGGCCAGCAGCCGGCTGTTCAACAGCAGTTCCGCAAGGGGTTCGTAGCTGAGCCGCAGGTTGGCTGGAGGGCTGCCCAGGGTTTCCACCAGGGTGTGGCTGATATGGCTTTCGACCGTGTGAAACGTCGTTTCATGGGGGGCGACCCGCGGTTTGATCACCACCTCCCATTCGGGTGAGCGGCGGGCCAGCCGCGTCAAAATACGGATTAGGTGTCTCCGCTCAGAGACGGCCGCTGGCATCACAACCTGTTCGGCGAACACCAGCCTTTTTGGTCGCTCCCCGCGCTCCCGCACTGGAAGGTTGCGGCCTAGGCCAGTGAGCACGCTGCGCTGCTGTTGAAAGGGGGTGTGGCGCAGCAGCAGATCCAGGCGGGCCTGGTCACGCGGGCCATTAAGGCAGATCAGGTCGTAACCCAACCTCCAGGCAATTGCTTCCTCGAAGCGCTCCAGCACCACCCCGTTGAAGCCACAGAACAGGGGACGAGCTTGGCGCTTCTGCTGCAGGCAGTTGCGGTGGTAGCAGCTGCGGAATTCGGCCAACTTGCTGCCAGTGAGATACACCCCGATCGCGTCGAATTGGTCGAGCCGTCGATCTGCCAGCAGAGCCTGGGCATTCAGCCTCCACACCGTTCCGATCAGTTCCAGTCCCTGGAGCACGCCTTCCGGGGTCCCATCGCGCGGAATGGCGTTCACCGTGATTGTTGCCCCGTTTGCGTTGCTGAAGCGAGCCAAGGCCTGGCAAGCCAGTAGCTGGCTGTCGCTGTCCGCAATCAGCAGGATCTGGAGGGTCATGGCCGCGGCTCCACCAGCTGCTTCAGCCGCCGCAGTAGCCGTTGGGGGCCATTGGCGATGGCCCAGCCCCGATCTGCCAACCATTGGCGATTGGGCCGCTTCAGCTTGGCGAGTCGATCCAAGGGCACACAGTCGGCAAGTTGATGCATGGCACCAGAGCCGAAGAACAGCGGTCCGTTGAAGTCGGTGCGGATGCCGTAGTCACCGAGCACCACGGTTGGCTTACCCCACACCATGGCCGTGAGCAGCCAGGGAGAGGCGATGCCAAGGCAGGCGCTGGCCTGGACCAGGGCAATGGCCAGGTCATCAACCTGGCCGAGTTGAAGGTTGCTTGGGGGGTGCAGATCCTGCTGGAAGTGCCAGGCCAGGGAAGTTGAGGGCTCCTGCGCCCCCTCAGTCCCCAAGGGTGCATCGGGCTGTATGCGGATCTGCCAGGAGGGGCAGTCCAGGGCGATCGTGCGCAAGCGTTGAAACAAGACACCGTTGGCAAAAGGGGAAGGGGGGATGTCTTGCTGATCAAGCACCAGCAGCAGTGGTGCTTGGCTGTTGGCGTGGCCCACCGGCTCGGTTGGCAGGCACCAAAGGCCAATGGCCTCGCTGGCCTGGGATGCGCTTTCGCTGCCGCGCACCAGCCAGGCCAGTTCCTGCATCTGAGCCTTGCCCTGCAGGCAAATCAGGTCGTAGCCCAGGCGGGGCAGCAGGTCTGCCATCAAGGTGTCCCCATACAAGGGGCGAATTGGGCCCGTAAATAAGGGGCAAGGCCGCTTCCCCCTCAACCGAGCCGACTCCAAATGCACCTGCCGGAATTGGGTCAGCTGGGCCCCCTCTAGAAACACGCCAACAGCGTCAAGCCCATTGAGAAGGTCGCTGCTGGCGGCAACTAGAGGCTGCAGGGGTAACCAGTGCTGATCGCTGGCTTCGGGACTGATCAGAGTCACCTCCGCTCCCAACAATCTCAGTTCCGCCGCGAGTAGCTGGCAGGCTCCCAGTCCGGGCTCTCCGTCGCAAACCAGTGCCAGTTTCATCGGCCCTTAAAAAGCCGCTCCAGTCCCCAGAGACCTACCACCCTCTGGCGTGCCCGTCGCAGCAGATTCCGTCCGCGATGACTCGCCACTAGTCGGGAGCGGGCGCCGGCAGAGCTCAGCATTTTCTTACCCCCTTTTGCCAGGGCGTAGGTCTGCCAGGAATTACTACCCCAGCCCGGGGGACCTTCCCTATCTGCCGACTCGGAAGACTGGGGCGGATTTATCAGTCGGCTGGCCAGGGCAGCAATAAAAACCTGGTCACCTCCAGGAATGTGACCATGGCCCTCCGGCCAGGCCTGATCGAGGCGGAGGCTGAAGGGGTCTCGAATGATTGAGTCGAAATCGGCGATGGCTGCCGATTCAAGAAAGTAATGATTGCCCAAGGTTTCATTGACTCCCAGGTCCGAGACAATGCGGGTGCTCACACCCAAAGCCATTGCTTCCATGGCAGCGGTGGAGGACACAGTGATGGCGCAGCCGCACTTTTTCAGCAGAGTCAGGCTGGGCTTGTAGCTGATCTGCAGGTTGGGTATGCGGCGGCTGAGCTTCTCAACCCGGCTGGCCATCTCACCATGCTGGCGATGCAGCGTGGCTTCGATTTTCGAGGTGCGTGGCTTAAAGATCACCGGATGTGCCGGCCAGGCCTGGGCCAGATCGGCAAGGCGCCTACAAATGTATTTGCGTTGAATCGGGTTGTCAGGCACTGAGGGCTGCTCGAAAAACACGATCGAGGCGGCATCCGGTACTTGGAGTCTTGGTTCGATCGACCAGAGGATCGGCAGTCCAGTCACAACAGCATTGCTGCTGTCCAGCCCTAGGGCACTGCAGGCCTGACGATAAAGCTGGGCGTCGGTTTCTCCGTTTAGGCACAACAGTTCTACGCCGGAGCGATCCATCATTCCCTCCAGTTGATGGCGGAACAGAATGCCCGGATAGGCGCTAATCAGTACGGGCCGCCGGAGCTGATCCATCCAGGCCGATTGCAGCAACAGCTGGGTCTCTCGGGTGCGGCGTCCATCCAAACCGAGCACAAGGGCATCGACTTGTACAAGATCGGTGCGCAGCTCTCGCAGTTGGCCCCACTCGTGCTGCTTGATGGCGGTGCGGGGATCTATGCGGCGGATCTCCAGCACCTGGCGGCGTGAGAGTTTGCGTCCAGGCAGTTCAAGCAGATGCAGGCTCGTCGATGCTCCTTCCTTCCGCGCCACGCGCAGCAGGTTCATGGCGGTTTTGCCGAAGGAGTCGAAGCAGGCCAGGGCTGCCACCTGGCGCCCCTGCAGGCTGCCCATCAATTGCATTCCGATGAAGTGTGTTCCGATGAAGCTTGATTGGCCCCATTCAACAGGGGCGCTAATCGATCGCAGAGCTCAAGGTCTTGCATGCTGTCTATCTCAGGGGCTAACCCTTCCAGGGGTACGGGCAGGGTGGGCTGGATGAACCGGGTTCCGTGTTCCAGAAACGCTTTGGTACGAATTGCGTAAATGGCACCGGTCTCTAGATACGCGGGCTCCAAGTCCTGGCGCCGGCGGCGGGGTTCGTTGGAGTTGTGATTAATTCCTACCCCGTGGCCATTGCCATCGATGCACCACAAGAAGCCGTGCCATGGCATCACGCTGAAAGCCATGTTGGCCTGGCTGAGTTGAAGGGCGTTCACCACAGCATCAATCTGGGGCCCAGTGGTGAAGGGCGAAGTGCACTGCAGAAAAACAAACAGGGCGGGCAGAGGGCCGCGCTCTGCTAGTTCGTTGAGGGCGTGGAGCAGGGCCAATTCTGATGATGCTTGGTCGCCCGAGAGCTCACTTGGTCTCTGCAGCCAACTAGCACCCTCCTCTTCGCCAAGGTGGCCGATGCCGGCATCGTCGCTGCTCACCCAGATGGCTCCGACGCTCGAAGCTACCCTGGCGGCCCTTATGCAGCGTGCAAGCAAGGGAATCCCGCCAACGGAGCGAAGATTTTTGCCGGGAACCCCTTTGGAGCCCCCGCGCGCAGGAATCAAAACAAGCGGAGCCAGATCTGGATCCATTTGGATCGCCAAGGCAGGAGGACTCATCCAGCGCTACCGCTGGGGGGGCGCAGCCTGCCGTTGGCACCAAGGGGGTAGAAGCGCAGGTGATCTTCAGGTCCTTGGGGCTCGGGAGCCGACTCGACGCAGGTGCTGCTTTGGTGTCGCTGGAGCGCGAGCACAACTTTTTTGATCCGGCCAGCAGGCATGCCCGTTTCGGCCGAGATAGCGGCACACAAACTGTCTAGGGGGTCTTGGATCTGCATGCGTCGGATGACCGGCCTACTGCTTTCAGTACAGAAATCGAAGCTAGCAGTGTTCACCTGTCGGTACCTTGGTTAAAGGGAATCCGTAGCGCCACCCGCCTTTGGTCTATCCATCCTCCGCAGTTCGACTGGGCCTGCCGGATGCAGGAATGTTCCGTCACGCAACCTTGAAGGCCCTGCTGGCTCCTTTCAGCTTGGTGCGCGGTTCGGGTCGTTGCGGTCGTGAGCAGTTGGATGCCCTGCTGGCCTGGGGACGCAAGCCCAGCGCTCGAGCTGCTGAGCGGCTGGCTGTCGCCCGTGATCTACCCATTTGGCGATGTGAAGATGCCTTTGTTCGTTCCCTGGGTTTGGGAGCAGACTGCCCGCCTCTTGGTCTGGTCCTAGATGATTTAGGGATCTACTACGACGTCTCAGAACCCAGCCGTCTTGAGCAGCTGATTGCCCGTAATCACAGCCCTGACGAGCTGGCGCGTGCGATCAAGCTGCAGCGCCTCTGGCGCGAGCACCGAGTCAGCAAGTACAACCAATCAGCCGATGTACCGGCACCTGTTCAGCCCTACGTACTTGTGGTTGACCAAACCGTTGCCGATATTTCGATACGACTGGGTTCAGGTTCTCAAGATCAGTTTGCCGCCATGTTGGCCGCGGCGCTTAGAAATCATCCTGGTCTCAAAGTGGTGGTCAAAACCCACCCCGATGTGGTCGCTGGCAGAAAGAAGGGACATTTTACGGCCGAACAACTAGCCGATTCACGCATAATTTTAGACTCTAGTGGTGGTCATCCCGCGGCTCTGCTTGAGCAAGCCGAGGCTGTGTATGTGGTGACTTCCCAGCTGGGCTTTGAAGCCTTGATGTGGGGGAAGGAGGTCTACTGCTTCGGACTTCCTTTCTTCGCTGGCTGGGGACTAACCCATGATGAGCTGCCTTCGCCGCCTCGACGGGCTTCCGCAGGCCAGCGACAGCTGGCTGATCTTGTGCATGCAGCTTTGGTCGAGTATGCAGTTTATATCGATCCTCATACTCTTAAGCCCTGCGAAGTTGAAGATCTACTGTGTTCGATTGGCTTGCAACGTCAGAGATTGGCTGCCGATCCCGCCCGGGCTGTGGCGCTTGGCTTTACACGCTGGAAAAGACCCTTCTTGCGGCGCTTTATGCCTGGTTGCGAGTTGTCTTTTTTGCGCTCACGCGAGCGGCAACGCCATAGGCGGATTGTGCACTGGGGCCGGGCTTCTGAGCAGCTTTTGTTGGCCCATCCTGGTCAAGTAATTCAGGTTGAAGATGGCTTTCTGCGTTCAGTTGGATTTGGCAATAAGATTCATTTGCGAATAGTTCAGCTACTTAATAATGTTGGGATCAGGGCTGCTCGTCCCCCCAGCCCTTTGTCATGGGTGGTAGACCACCAGGGTGTCTATTACGACTCCACCCGTCCTTCAGCGTTGGAAAGCTGGCTTGCGACTGCTGATCCCAGTATTGAGCAGCTCGAACGGGCCGCTGCCCTGCGCCAGCGTCTAGTTCAAGAGGCAATTACTAAATATAATCTTTCGGCTCCAGCTTGGCATAGGCCATCAGGCTTGCGGCGGGTAGTGCTGGTGCCAGGCCAGGTAGAAAGTGATGCTTCAATTCGTTTTGGGGCGCCAGGAATAAGAACCAACTTAGAGCTGATTCAAGCCGTGCGCAATGCGGAGCCAGATGCATATATTATTTATAAGCCCCATCCCGACGTAGTCGCGGGGTTGCGTCGATCTTCGGTTGCTGAAAGTCAAGCCTTGTTGGTTGCTGATTTGGTGCTAAGAGAAGCTTCTGTGCAGCAATTATTTGCTCAAGTAGATGCGGTTCACGTGCTCACCTCTTTGGCCGGATTCGAAGCTCTGCTGCGAGGCATAGAGGTCCATGTTTGGGGGCTTCCCTTCTACGCCGGCTGGGGGCTTACCAAGGACGCAAACAGTTGCTCTCGTCGAGGGAGAAAGATTAGTCTAGATGCCCTTGTGTATGGGGCATTAATAGCTTACCCGCGCTACGTCAGTCGTCGCAGCGGCTGGCAGATCACCCCGGAGCAGGCTATCGACGAGCTGGTGGCATGGCGCGCATCTTCTACTGCTTAAATATGGACACTTTTATTGTTCTAAGCATGGCAAAATTAACTCCAAATCTAGCTCAAGGGATACTCGTTTGAACTCTTCCAGGCCTGCGACCTTGGTTCAAGTACAGATTAATGGCCCTGTGTTGCTGTTGATCGGCCCGATTGGTCTGTTCTTTGCACGCTTCTGTAACTACCTCCGCGGCTGTGGTATTCCAGTAGTCAAGGTGGCGTTTCCCCTGCATGAATTTGGTTTTGCGCGAGATGTGCGCGTGCCATTCAATGGCTCAATGGAGGAGTGGCGCCCCTTTTTGCGCCAGCTGCTGGTGGAGAGAGGAATACGCCACATCTTTATGTATGGAGATTTTATAATTCCCCATCGCGTCGCAATTGAGGAGGCTCAGCGCATTGGCGTTGAGGCTTGGGTGTTTGAACTCGGCTATATCAGGCCTAATTACGTAAGCTTGGAGCGGGATAGGGTGAACTCCCGCTCTAACCTAAATCAACCACTTGAATTTTATAGGGCCCTGCCGCCTGTAAATGTCTTGCCTGGTGGTTGTCTGGAGCCAGGTTGGAGGTGGCGCAAGATTTGGAAGGCTCCAACTTTCCTTCAGCATGCTTTCACTCGTTATCCGATTATCGAGGGTGAGCACAAGTTGCAACCCTCGCCTCAGTTTGTCTGGTGCCAGCTGCGCGGTAATTGGCGTTTCTGGCTTTATAGATTTAGTGAGCGTTCGATCAAGAGGAGGCTGCTTGAACATCTCTCCTTCTTCTTGGTTGTGCTTCAGGTCTCTAGTGATTCGCAGATCCAGATGGGCTCGCCCTATCGGGGCATGCATGATTTTATTGAGGATGTAATCAGTTCGTTTGCTGCGAACGCCCATGCCTCTGATCACCTTGCCTTTAAGCATCATCCACGTGATCGTGGATATAATCATTACGGTAGGCTCATTCAGCTTTTAGCCACCCGTTATGGAGTCTCCGGACGTGTGCATTATTTTCACGATGGAGCCTTGAGTCGTTTTCTGCGTGCCTGCAGGGGCGTTGTAACGGTCAACAGTACGGTTGGTTTGCAGGCCTTGTTTCATGCTGTGCCTACAAAGGTTATGGGGCAAACTTTTTATAATTTACCTGGCCTTACTGATCAAAAGCCTCTGGATCAATTCTGGCAGCAGCCCCAGACTAGTGATCGGCCACTCTTTTATCGCTTTTACTCCCACCTTGTCACTAGCACTCAGGTTAATGGCAATTTTGATGGCGATTTCCCCTTTCGGACTACTTTCCCCATAGGTCCAGATGCTCGCCGGTTAGCGCCTTCTCCCCAGCTGCCAGATGCCCCCGTGCCCAGTCGCAGATCCGGCGTGATCCTGCTGCCTCGTCTGCTAGGCCGTTTGGGCTGGGCTGCAGGGTTTTTTGCGATTTATGGCTTGCAGTTACTGGCACTTGCTTTGGGCTTTAAGCGTGCTGCTTCCTGGTTGCTTGCTTGTACAGCTGGGGCGGGACTAAGGGCTCTTGGTGTACAGGTGGTCCTTGATGACAGCCAGCCCAGCGAGCCAGTTGGTGTGCCCTTGGTTCATATCTGGAATCACACAAGCCCGATAGATGTGCTGGTGGTGCAAGGGGTGATCAGGTTGCCAAGTATCACAACTGCCAACCTGCACATGAGCCACTTCATGCCTTGGTTTGCCCAGTCGGCTGCTAATGCGGGCCATGCGCTGATGAATCATAAAGATGGGCGATCGCGCACTGCTGCTTTATATGCTGCCTCCCGCACGCTGGCGGAACGGGGACAGGTGATCCTGGCGCCCAATGGTTCATTGGTTACGCCAATACATCAGAGAGTTTCGGCGAGCCCCTTACTGCTAGCCCGTCGTCATAGTGCCCTTGTTGTGCCATGGACCTTTGTGCAGGAAGGATTGCCGAGTCCTGAAGACTTGCGCTATCGCCCCCTTAGATTGCTGCTGTCAAGACTTACAGCTCCGATTGGCACCATTTATTGCCGGCGAGGGCGTGCCAGGGATCTGCTGCTGCCTGAATCAAACTGTGACGTCGGCAGCTTTAAGGCAGCGGTGCAGGCTTATTACGCCCGCACCACTAACCTTCCCAGTAGAACTGATAAGGGGTGATCAGGCCGCCAGGATCAGGCTGATGTTGTGGCCGCCGAAGCCGAAGGCATTCTTGAGGGCATAGCGCTCGCTGTTACGGCTTGGCAGTGCTAGCGACTCCTGTTGAACCACTGCAAGATTTATGGCTGGATCGAGAGGGTTTGAGTTCAGGCTGCGCGGCACTATTCCTTGACGCAAAGCTTGCAGGGCAAGGATCGTTTCCACTGCGCCTGCAGCTCCGAGTAGGTGTCCAAACTGGCCCTTAGGCGCTGTTACGGGCATGTGGTCTAGGGCATTGCCTAGGCCGCGGCGCAGGGCTCGCGACTCTGCCAGGTCTCCCACTGGTGTGCCCGTGGCGTGAGCCTGAACGAAGCTGAGGTCCGCCACTGTCAGATCCGCCCGTTGCAGGGCATCGGCGATCGCTTGGCTTGCTTGCAGGCCTTCTGGTTCAGGAGCAACGATGTGGTGACCATCGCTGCTGCAACCGCAGGCCTGGAGTATTCCCAAGGGAGCAGGTGCTCCGCTGGCTAGGTCCCGCTCCCTTTGCAATACCAATACGCCTGCGCCCTCTGACAGCACGAAACCGTCCCTGTCCTTGCCATAGGGCCTTGAAGCCTGCTCAGGCTCCTCGTTACGACTAGAGAGGGCCCGCATTGCGGCAAACCCGACCAATCCCAGTCGATTCACAGGGGCTTCTGTGCCACCGGCTAAAACCACGTCAGCCCGATTGTCATTGATCAGTAGCTGGGCCAGCAGCAGGGCTTCGGCGCCAGATGCGCAAGCTGAAACCGGCGTATGGGCCCCTCCGTGCAGTCCAAGGTCGATCGCAATATGGCTTGCCGCTGCATTTGGTATCAGCATTGGCACGGTCAGGGGGTTCACCCGCGTCGGGCCCGCATTCAGCAGGATGGTGTGCTGGCGCTCAAGTGTGGCCAGGCCACCGATCCCTGTGCCGATCACAACTGCAATTCGGGCAGGATCTACACCTGAGAGGTGCGGTGAAGCCTGAGCCCATGCTTGACGGGCTGCTAGAAGGGCCAGCTGGGAACAGCGATCCAGGCGCCGTTGTAGTAAAGGCTCCAAGGTCTCAATTAGATCTTGCTGTACGCAGCCTGCCAACCTGATCGGCAGGTCTTTCGCCCATTCATCAGCGAGTGCCCTAACTCCGGAGCGTCCAGAGAGAATTGCTTGCCAAGTGCTTTCGGGGTCGTTCCCTAATGGGTTTATCGAGCCCCAGCCTGTAACCGCCAGCCGTTCAGGTGGCTTGCGCATCGGGTTGCTCCATGGACCTCAGATGATTCTGAATATCGCCCACCGTTTGGAATTTGAGCAGGTCTTCCTCCCTTATTTTGATGCCGAGGCACTCATCGGCTTCGATCAGAATTTCGTAGAAGCCAAGGGAGTCAATGCCTATGTCTTCGATCAGGCGGGCCTCTGGGGTGATCCGGGCGGGGTCAGCGCCTGAGATCTGAATCAGAATCTGAGTCAACCGATCCTGAAGTTCCTCGGGGTTTTGAAGCGAGACTGAAGCAGTTGAATGCCCGGGGTTTGTAGGCAGATTGGCCTCTGAGCTTGGTTGGCGGGAAGGGTTCGCAGGGCTCAACGGCAGGAGTTCAGTCTGGTCGTTTTCAGGGTTCGCGCGCATCGAGGACCCCAAAGCGACTGCATGGAAACGTACCAGCCCAGAGGGCTGGTTCAGCTGCCTCGGTACCAGCTGAAATGCCGGTAGACAGGTTGGTGGACGAAGTCGATGAAGTGCTGTAGCCGGCTGCTGGGGATGCGGCTGAGGTCGGCAGCCATCAGGATTTCGGTGATTTGATTGAAGTCACGGGCCAGGGAGAGGTTTCGAACCCTGGCTTCCATCAAGTTGATGTACTGGCGGAGCAGCACGGGCAACCGAAAGCTTGGCTCCAGCTGCTCCCTGATCTGCTGTTCAAGGCCCTGAATGGTCTCGATGGATCCCTGGGCTTCCATTGGTTCAAGCCAGCTAAGCGAATGGCGGGGCTGGGGACAGGGCAGCTCCGTTTCCAGAAATGGTGCCCGCATCAGGCTGCCTAGAAAGCTTTGGTTGACTGCGTCGCTGTAGGCAAAATGGTTGTAGGAGACCAGTCCATGGATGGATTGGTAGCCAGAGGAAACTGCCACCTGAAGTCCGCCCCTAAACAGGCACATCAAGGTGTGAGGCTGGCGCTGGAAGCGGGGCGCAAGAGCTACTCGACCAATTTCCAGGTGATTGCCTCGCTGGGCCAGCATCGTTTTGATGCCTGGATAAACGTGCTCCAGGTAGGACTGATGGCCTGCTGGAGTTGGCGTCTTGTCACCTGCTTGGCCGCTTTGGCCGAAGTCATGTCTAGGCACGAACTGGAGCCGGGCGGAGCCCGCCAACTCGCCGCTACAGCCCTCCACCAGTAGGAAATGGTCGTAGAAGCAGTCCCTGCTATCGAGGTCACGGGTCTGCCCCGAGCCAGAAAGTTGTTGGCGGTAGGTCAGTTCCCGCAGGATGCCTACTGGGTCTGCATAGGGTGCAAAATGTTCACCAGGCAGCAAATAAAGGTCGAGGCCCTGGGAGCTGAACAAAAAGTAAGGGGCGAGCTCTGCCTCTACCTGCTGAAGAGGAAGGGCTACCGGGGCTGGCTGATTCAAGATGGTCCCTTCCTTCCCCTTCACGCTTGGGCTCAAAGTAGGTGAAGATTAGCCCCGACTAGAGACCGCACTGGTTTAGCTGCTACGCCGATTTCCAAACCCCATCGCCTTCCAGGACCCTTGCCTGCAGATTTCCATTCCCAACCGTCTGCTACCCGCAGGCCCCTGGCCAGGCTGATCGTGGCCACAGCACTGGGTGCCCCATTCAGCTGCCTTGCTGCTCTGGCTCAGCCCCAGCTGCAGTCTTACCCCATGCCAGGGGCACCAGGAGCTCTGCCGAGCGCCTCTGCTGTGTGGCCAGCGGATCCGGGCAGGAGCTTCCGCTATCGGCTTGGTCCAGGGGACCGGTTGCGTATGTCCGTATTCAAGGTTGAAGGCTACGCCGCAGAAGTGGAGATACTCAGCGACGGCACTATCAACTTGCCACGGTTGAACTCAGTGCCCGTCTCGGGCCTCAGCCTGGATGAAGCTCAGAAACGGATTACAAGCTTGTATTCCCGTTACCTGCGCAGACCTCTAGTCTATCTCGATTTAATTGCTCCCCGTCCGGTGCGGATCACCGTGGTGGGGGAGGTTCAGAAGCCAGGTTTCTATAGCCTCACCCAGGAGGCCAAGAGTTCCAGCCTCCAGGCTGTCGGCGCCCAGCAGACCACTATTACAAGCGCTGGTTGGCCCACCTTGGTCGATGCGGTTCAGAAGGCAGGAGGCATTACTGCTACTGCCAATCTCTCTGATGTTGTGCTGATCCGTCAGGGAAGCAGGCCTGAATCGCCCAAGACCAGCTTTCGCTTTGATTTTCTAGCTACTCTTTTGGGCCAGTCCCAGACGGTCAATCCCCTGCTGATGGATGGGGACACAGTTCAAGTTTCCAAGCTTGAAGGTGTTACTACTAATGAGATTTTGATCAGGGCTGGTAAGTCGAATCTTTCCGCTGATGCCATTGCCGTTACGGTCGTGGGAGAGGTTAATGTTCCTGGCCTTAAGCAAGTTCGTTCCAATAGCTCGCTTACTGAGGCGGTAATGGCAGCCGGAGACTTAAATCAGCTGAGAGCCGATGCCAATTTCATTCGCCTGTTGAGGATGCAGAGCGATGGCACAGTTGTTTCAACTCGATTGCGTTTTCAGCCAGGAGCCACACTTGGATCAATCAACAATCCTGCTCTGCAGAACGGTGATGTAATTGTTGTAGCTCGTAATGGCTGGACGAGTTTCAATCAGCGTCTTGCCCAAACTGTGGAGCCCCTTGGTCCCTTGCTGAATGCGGCTTCCCTCTACAACATTTTGGTTAAAGGCCCCTAGGCAGTGATCAACCCAGCCCGCATCCGCATCCTGGCAGTGGGCAAAGTGCGCAAGGGTTGGGTGCAGGAAGGTATTGCCCTTTATCGCAGGCGGTTGCCCGGGCTTGAGATCGCGGAGCTCAGAGACTCCACGATGGCTAAGGAGGCGGAGGCGATCAGCGCAGCCCTGCGGCCTGAGGAGCGGCTGGTGGTGCTCAGCGAAGAGGGATGCACCTTGGATTCGCTGGCCTTTGCCGAGCAGCTGCGTGGATCTGGTTCTGATCGGATTGCCTTCGTGATCGGCGGTGCGGATGGCCTGGAGCCGGCGCTCAAGGCCCAGGCTGCCTGGCGCCTCAGCCTTTCGCCGATGACCTTCCCCCATGAGTTGGCGCGGCTGTTGTTGCTCGAGCAGCTTTATCGCGCCAACACCATTCTTCAGGGTGGGCCCTACCACCGCCCAGGCGCTTGAGTGGGGTGGTGCTTACGCCACGCGATGCCCACGATTGATAGCCGCTACGAGGGAGCCCTGCGCTGCCACTCCAGCCATGGCCCCTCTGCCTCTGTGCTCGAGACCGATGCCCCCACCGACAACCAGGGCAAGGGGGAGCGTTTCTCGCCCACCGATCTGGTGGCCACGGCCCTGAGCACCTGCATCCTGACGATCCTGGGGATCGTTGCCGAGCGCCACGGCTGGCCGCTGCAGGGTGCAACCGCCCGGATTGAAAAAACCATGACCCCTGAGGCGCCGCGGCGCATTGCCCTACTGGAGGTGTGGATCAGCTTGCCGGCGGGTCTCAGCGAGCAGCAGCGGTCCGTTCTGCGTCAGGCCGGTGAAAGCTGCCCGGTCAAGCTGAGCCTGGAGGGGTCAGTGCCGATGCGGCTGCACTGGGCCTGAATTGCCTGCCAGCTCAAACCCCCGGCTCAAATCCCCAGTCGCTGCCAGATCACGCCCAGGTTGGCCTGATGCAGATCGGTGCTGAAACACTCAGCCAGCTGCTCAGCGCTGAGCTTGCTGGTCACCTCCCCATCGGCTTCAAGGTTGGCGCGGAAGTTGCCGCCATCTTTGTTCCAGGCGCTGTGGGCGTTGCGCTGCACAATTCGGTAAGCGTCTTCGCGGTTGATGCCGGCTTCCACTAGGGCCAGCAGCACCCGCTGGCTAAAGACCACGCCTCCGTAGACGTTCATGTTGCGGGCCATGTTTTCTGGGTAGACCCCTAAGCCCTTCACTACCTCGGTCATCTCCCGCAGCATGAAGTGCAGGGTGGTGGAGCAGTCGGGCAGCATCATCCGCTCTACAGAGCTGTGACTGATGTCGCGCTCGTGCCAGAGGGCACAGTTTTCCAGGGCCGCCACCACATAGCTGCGCAGCACCCGCGCCAGGCCGCTGATCCGCTCGCTGCGGATCGGGTTGCGCTTGTGGGGCATGGCCGAGCTGCCCTTCTGCCCCTTGGCGAAGTTCTCTTCCACCTCGAGCACGTCGGTGCGCTGCAGGTTGCGGATCTCGGTGGAGAAGCGCTCCAGCGCCGCGCCCACCAGGGCCAGGGTCTGCACGTATTCGGCGTGGCGATCGCGGGCGATCACCTGGGTGCTGGCCGTATCTGGCACCAGGCCGAGCTTGGCGCAGGCGATCGCCTCCACCTGGGGGTCGGTGTTGGCGTAGGTGCCCATGGCGCCGCTGATCTGGCCCACGCTCACCACCCGCTCGAGCCGCTCGAGGCGCTCGCGGTTGCGTTCCACTTCCGCCAGCCAGCCGGCCACCTTGAAGCCGAAGCTGATCGGTTCGCCATGGATGGCATGGCTGCGGCCGATCATCACCGTGCCCTTGTGCTCGCGGGCTAGCGCCCTGAGGGCATCGGCGAGTGCGTCGAGCTCGGCGCGCAACAGGGCCACCGATGCTTTCATCTGCAGGGCCAGGCCTGTATCGAGCACATCTGAGCTGGTCATGCCCACGTGGATGTAGCGGCCCGCATCGCCCACGTGCTCGTTCACATTGGTGAGGAAGGCGATCACGTCGTGGCGCACTTCGGCCTCGATCTCGAGGATGCGCTCTACCGAAAATCTGGCCTTCGCCTTAATCGTTGCGACCGCCTCAGCAGGCACTCGCCCCAACTCACAGTTGGCCTCGGTGGCAGCGATCTCCACGTCGAGCCAGCTCTGAAACTTGGCCTCTTCACTCCAGAGGTTGCCCATCTCGGGCAAGGTATAACGCTCGATCAAGGCCGCGCCTGGCTCACTGCCAGACCAATGTATGGGTGCGCCCCTGCCTCCCTTAGTCAGCGCTCTTTAGGCAGCTGCCGTCAGGCGCTGGTGCTCCACCTCCCACTGCACCAGGCTGCCCCAGGCCTGCTGCCGCACCCAGCATCGCCCCCCGCGGCACTGGATCAGCTGGAAGGGGGGCAGGTCGGAGGGTTGATTGCGCAGTTTGACGAAGCTGCCGGGATAGAGCAGTTCCAGCACATTGGCTGCAGCATTCGCGCTCCGGATTGAGGTGGCCATCGGTGCCGGATCAACTTCTCGGCGCCATCCTCTGCCGGGTTTTGGTGCGGAGGCGGAGATGCTTGGAATCTGTTCCGGTTGCGTTGTGGTTTGATCACAAAAGGTGGAGCGCCATGGCTCGCAAGCAACGACTGGATTTGGAGCTCGTGGCCCGCGGACTGGCGGCTAGCCGTCAGCAGGCCCAGCTGTTGATTAGGGCCGGCCGGGTGCGCCAAGGCGACAAAGTGCTCGATAAACCAGGCACCGAGGTGCTGCCGGAGGCGGAGCTGCTGGTGCAGCAGCTTCCTCGCTACGTATCAAGGGGTGGCGAAAAGCTAGTGAGGGCACTAGAGGCCTTCCCAGTAGCCGTGCAGGGTCGCGTTTGCCTTGATGGCGGCATCTCCACTGGCGGCTTCAGCGATTGTCTGCTTCAGCACGGGGCCTGCCGGATTTACGGGATCGATGTGGGCTACGGCCAGACGGCCTGGAGCCTGCGCAGTGATCCGCGGGTAGTGCTCAAGGAGCGCACCAACCTGCGTCACCTCACCCCGGCCGAGCTCTACGGGCCCGAGGACCCCTGGCCAACCCTGGCTGTGGCCGATGTGTCGTTCATTTCCCTCGCCCAGGTGCTGCCGGCCCTGCTGGGGTTGCTCCTGCCCGAGGCGCCGCTGGATCTGCTGTTGCTGGTTAAACCTCAATTTGAGGTGGGCAAGGGCCGGGTGGGCAAGGGCGGGGTGGTGCGTGATCCGGTTGCCCACTGCGATGCGATTGCGGGGGTGATGGCGGCGGCCGGGGCGTTGGGGCTTGAGGCCTGCGGCCTGGTGGCCTCACCGATCACCGGGCCTGCCGGCAACCATGAGTATCTGCTCTGGCTGCGGCGCTCTGATTGCGATGGGCAGGTCGGAATGGGTGATGTTGCCGGTGATGTTGCAGGGGATGTTTTTGAGCCTGTTGAACAGCTTGTTGAACCAGCCCAAACCGACCCGAAATTCCGCCCTGGGGCAATCAGCCCAGAGCAAATAAAAACCCTGGTAGCCAGCACGCTGACTCCCAGGGCATAAAAAGCAAAAGGGGCGCTGGCGCTCAGATGGCGCCGCTGTCCCGATCACCGGTGCGGATTCGAATCACCGAATCAATTGTGCTCACGAAGATCTTGCCGTCGCCGATTTCGCCGGTGCGGGCCGCGTCTTGAACGGCGCTCACCACGGTGTCGACCTTGTCGTCATCGACAACGATCTCAAGTTTGAGTTTCTGGAGGAATTCGACGGTGAATTCAGAGCCGCGATAGCGCTCCACCTGGCCCTTTTGACGGCCAAAACCCCGCACTTCGCTCACGGTCATGCCCACGATCCCCGCATTGACCAGGGCGACCTTGACGTCCTCGAGCTTGAAGGGACGAATGATGGCCTCAATTTTTTTCATAGGAACAGCTCGGGCTGGGTAGGAAGTCTCTCAGGAAATCCCTGCCGATGGTAGGGAGTAAAGCCATTAGGCCCGAGCTTTGCGGGGGTCGTCGTAGCGATTGCTACCGGCTCGGGCAGCTGTTGGCTGCGGCCACTTTCCTTAAGATCGCCTAGTGGCACTGGCCCTTTCCCTTTCCTTGCTCCGATGTCTTCCAGCCCAGTTTCTGCCAGCGCGTCCTCCCTCACCCAGACGCCCATGTATGGCGAGCGCGCCATCGCTGAAGCGGAGCTGATCTGTTTTGACAATCCCAGGCCTGGCCGTGCCTACGAGATTTCGATCGAGCTGCCGGAGTTCACCTGTAAGTGCCCGTTTTCCGGTTACCCCGATTTTGCGGTGTTGCGCTTGATCTACCAGCCCGGCCCCCGGGTGGTGGAGCTCAAGGCGATCAAGCTCTACGTGAACAGCTACCGCGACCGCTCCATTTCCCATGAAGAGGTGACGAATCGCATCTTGGATGATCTGGTTGCCGCCACCGATCCCCAGTGGATGCAGCTGGAGGCTGATTTTCACCCCCGCGGCAACGTTCACACCGTGGTTCGCGTCAGCCACGGCACGCGGCTGGCTTGTTAGAGCTGGGCGAGCATCTGGGGCAGCTCGGCAGCGAAGCCGGTGAGATTGCGGTTGCAGAGTCCGGCAACATGCAGCTGACCCGCCTGGCCGGCTGGCTGCTCGGCAATGGCCCAAAGCTGACGCGTAGCAAGCAAGCTGAGCCCGCCGCCGGCCAGGGCGATCGCAAATCCTGCGTACACCAAAGGCACGCCAGGATCACGCTTCAGCAGGATGCCACTGGCGGGTAGAACGCTTTCGACCCGTATCGGCAGCCCCTTTACCTCCACAGCTGCGCCGCCTGGGGCTAGGCGAGCTAGGGAGATTCCGTCGGCGCCGTAGATCTCAATTGGTCCTTGTTCGCTGCCCAGGCTGAGTAGCACCGGCTCGCTGCCATCGGGACGGGTGGGCAGGACGATGCCCCAAATCTGTTCGCCTAGCTGAGGAAAGCTCTGCAGCGGCAGCTCCAGCAGGGGGCTTTTGCCGAGTTGCAGGCTGATGGTGGCCAGGGCCCAGTCGGCTTGATAAAGGGTGACCCCCTGGAAGCGCAGCGGATGGTTGACGCTGATCTCGGCCTGCTTCAGCAGGCTGCCGCCGCTGCCATCGCCCTCGAGGATGCGCAGCTGGGAGGTGAATTGCTCAGGTCGCCCGGCGGGATCGCGCTGGATTGAAAAGCCGTCGAGGGCAAGGGTGAGTTGGCTGCTGCCCCGGCTGTCCATCAGCTCCAGGCTGCGGCCGGGGGCCAGGTATTGCTCAGCCCGTTGCCCACCAAGTGCTCCCCAGGCCGCTCCGAGCATCAGCACCACCATCCCGGCGTGTACCAGCAGGGGCCCGACCCGGCCCAGCAGCCCCTTGCGGGCGGCTAGGCGGTCGTGATGGCGCTGAATTTGCCAGCCCTGGAGTTGCAGCAGTCCGGCCAGCTGATCGAGGCTCTCCTTGGGGGTGTCGGTGCTGAGGGTTTCAGCCACGCTCAGCTTGCTGAGCTGGCGGGGTGAGCTGTAGTCGATCCAGCGCAGGGCGGCCTGCAGGGCGGGCCACTGGCGGCGCCAGCTGCAGAGCAGCAGGGCTAGGGCCAGCCAGGCCAGCAGCCCTAGGAACCAGCCGCTGGAATACACATGGTCGAGCTGCAGGGCAAGCACCCCATCAGCGTTCAGCAGTCCAAGCCAGGGCTGGGGGTCGTAGAGCCGGTGGTAGAGCTCTGCGGGTTCCCGCTGGGGGATGGCCGTGCCGACGCCACTGGTGATGGCAATCACCAAAAGCAGCACGATCGCCACCCGCAGATCGGAGATCCAGCCCACAACTCGCAGCAAGGCTTTCATCGCCAGTTGGCCACAAGGGTGAGGGCGCCGGTTGTCACCAGCACCACGCCGCTGATCGGGGGAACCCATTGGCCCAGCCGCCTCAGGCTCAGCAAGCCCGGCAGGCTGGCGGCCGCCGTGCCGGCCAGCAGCAGGGGCACCACCTGACCCGCTCCGAAGCTGGTGAGCAGCAACATGCCTACCAGGGGTTTGCCGTTTTGGGCCATCCAGGCCAGCAGCACAGCCAGCACTGGCGTTGTGCATGGGGTTGCGGCTAATCCAAAAGCTAGGCCTGCGGCTATGGGAGCCAGGGGTGCCGGCACCCGGCGACGCCAGATTTCAGGATCGGGTCCGGCGGGCAGGGGCAGCTTCAGCAGGCCCAGCAGGTTTAGGCCCATCAGCAGGGCAAGCACAGCCACCACCGTGGGAATCAGCCCGGGGATTTGGCCATAGATCCGGCCCAGTAGGCCGCTAACCAGGCCCAGCAGCACTAGGGAGGCCACGATGCCGGCCGCAAAGCTGAGGCTGCGCTGCCAGGGAGCCTGGCTGGGCTTAACGCCGGGCGTGCCGCCAAAGCCAGCCAGATAGGCAAGGGTGACCGGCAAAAGCGATAGGGAGCAGGGCCCCAGGCTCGTGAGCAGGCCGCCAGCAAAGACAACCCCAACGGTGGTGGGGGTGGGGCTGGCCAGGGAGTGCTGCAGCAGCGCCTCGCTGCTGCGGGCCCAATCGGCCAGTTGGGGCCCAAAACTAATCATGGGATCAGCCTATCGGGCAGCTGCGGTGCGCCGGCGCCTGGGGGTAGGGGCAAGACCGCCTGCCTCCAGCGAGCACCGGATCAATAGGCCGCAAACAAGCAGGCTGGCCATCAAGGAGTTGCCGCCATAGCTGATCAGTGGCAATGGCAGGCCGGTGGTGGGCATGGCACCGCTGGCTACGGCGATATTGAGGATGGATTGGCCCACCAGCAATGTGGTGCAGCCGATGGCGATCAGGCGCTGCTGGTTGCTGCGGCAGCTGAGGGCAACCCTCAGCCCAACAAAGCCAAACAGCAGCAAAAACAGCAGTAGCACCACCGAGCCCACGAAGCCAAATTCCTCAGCAAACACTGCAAAAATAAAATCGGTGCTCTGGATCGGCAGGTATTGCAGCTTCTGGGTGGAAAGGCCAAACCCCTCGCCTAGGAAGCCTCCTGAGCCGATCGCCATCAAGCTCTGCACCAGTTGGTAGCCGTCCCCCTGGGCATCTCGCCAGGGATCCAGGAAGGACACCACCCGCAAACGCTGGTATTCGTTGATCATGATGCTGGCGCTGCCAAGCAGCCCCCCCGCTCCGGCTGCCCCGAGCAGCATGGGCAGAGAAAGGCCCCCAGCCAGGGCCAGCAGCCAGAGCAGCAGCCCGGATAGGGCCGCGGTGCTGAGGTTTGGTTGCTTGAGGATCAGCAGGATCAGGGCGCCAAATGCCCCTAGCCAGAGCAGTTTCTGGTCGTTGCCGATGCGCTTCCAGTGGGCAAAAAGAGCAGCGCCCTGCAACACCACAAAAGGCTTGACTAATTCCGATGGCTGCAGCTGTACCGGTCCAAGCACCAACCAGCGACTGGCGCCGTTGACAGTGCTGCCCATCACCAGGGTGGCTGCGACCAGAACGATCCCAACCCATAACCCCAGCGGTGCCAGGTGCAGCCAGCGCCGCAGGCTGGTGCGCAGGCCGAGCCAGAGCAGCCCCCAGCTGGCAGCCATCCAAATCAACTGGCGCTTGAGATAAAAGGCGCCGTCACCCATCTCCCGTTCAGCTACCCACCAACTGGCAGAGGTGAGCACTAATAGTCCGATCACGCTCCAGAGCGCCACCATGCCCAGAAGCAACCTGGCCTCTGCTGGCCACTGGGACCAGGGCAACGGCAGCAGCGCCCCAGCCTTCGGAGGACCGCCGACAGCGTCGCGGTGGGGGTTGTGAGTTGCGGTGCGGGCCAAGGCTGAAATTGGGGAGTGGCGGAGGTAGGGCCATCGTCAACCCATTGAGCCGTGCCCGGGGGGGTGTTGTCGACCCCTGGCAACCAGAGTCAAACAATAAAAAAGCCCGGCATCTGCCGAGCTTGGGGAGAAACCAAAGGCACTGAATGTCAGTTGCCGACGTTCTGTTGGCGACGCCCAGTGGCTAATTCCACTTTGAGGATCTTGCCGCCCTGTTTCATGATCCGCTGCTGCTCAGCGAACCAGCTGTCGTAGGGCACCCATTTGGTGAAATAGGTGTTTTGAAGCTCACGCTGGGAGCGGCTCTTTTCCGGGCAAGGAATGCAAGCCGTGATCTTGAACAGACGCATGGAGATGATCCTCGGGTGTGCCGATGGCAGGGATCAGTTGCCCAAGCCGGAGCAGATGTAGTCGAAATAGACGGCCATTTCACGGCCAGCATCAGGACCCACCAGGGCAGCGGTGGTTTCCTTCATGGCCTGGATGGATTGGACGGTGGCACCAATGGGTACACCCAGGGAGTTGTAGGTCTCCTTGAGACCATTCAGTACACGCTCGTCGAGGATGGAGGTGTCCCCAGCCAGCATGGCGTAGGTGGCGTAGCGCAGGTAGTAGTCCAGATCGCGAATGCAAGCTGCATAGCGACGGGTGGTGTACATGTTGCCGCCCGGACGGGTGATGTCCGAATACAGCAGCGACTTGGCTACGGCTTCTTTGATGATGGCCGAACCATTGGCGCTGATGGTGGCAGCGGCGCGGACGCGCAGCTCACCACTGGCGAAGTACTGCTCCAGGCGGCCCATGGCGGAGCCGTCCAGGTACAGGCCCTGAACGTCGGCCTGGTTAATGACGTTGGTGATCGCGTCTTGCATGAATCCGGCTGTGGTGGCGGGGAGTAGTAAAAGAACGCTGCCTCAGGAGAGGGCGCCAATGACGTAGTCGAAGTAGAAGCCGGCTTCTTCAGCGTCAGAGCCGGTGAGTAGGCCCATGGCGGCATTCTTCATTTCCCGCACGGACTCAGCCATGGCATCGAGGGGAGTGCCGAGGGAGCGATACATCTCCTTGGCGCCGATGATGCCGATCTCTTCGATGGGCGTCACGTCGCCGGCGATGATCCCGTAGGTCACCAGGCGCAGGTAGTAATCCATGTCGCGGAGACACGAAGCGGTCATCTCCTCGCCGTAGGCGTTGCCGCCGGGGGAGATCACGTCGGGACGCCGCTGGAACAGGGCGCCACCAGCGGTTTTGACGATGCGCTCGCGGCTTTCGCTAAGCACCTGGGCGACGCGAAGACGACGTTGACCAGCGCCCACGAAGGACTTGATCTGGTCGAGTTCGCCAGGGCTGAGATAGCGGGCTTCGGCGTCCGCGTTGATGATCGAGTTGGAGACGATGCTCATGCAGTTCTGCCTCGAAACAAGCGGCCGCCTTGACGGAGACCGATATCCGGTGGGTAAGGGGAAGGATCGACTTGCGCCGATCGCCGAATCATTCTGCGGCAAAGCCCCTCGCTGCCCCCTTGGCGGTAACAGTTCTTCATGGCGTTTATGCTTGAAAAACCCCTTGCGCCGCAATGGCTTTGGTCGATCTTGTTAATAGCGGCTTGGCGCAGCAATTATTCATGATTTTGCTTCGCTAATCGCCCCACTTGTTTCGACTTGCCGCTCAACTTTTACGACAATTGTTATGTTGACCATAAAAAACCTCCCGAAGTGTCTCCGGGAGGTTGGGTGTGATTTGGCGTTTTGGGTCAGATTGCAGCCTTTGGCCCGGGGGTGAGTCCCGCATTGCCGCCATAGAGCTGGGCGGTGCGGTTGACCGTGCTGAGAGGAATGCCGTCGGCGCTGGCTAGGCCCCTTAGATAGGGAACCGTGTTTTGGCCAAAACTTTCGGCATATTCCTGGCTGCCCAACAGAGTTTCGATGGCCGCCAGTTGGCCCCGGCTGGACCTGGTTCCCAGGTATGCACTCACCTCATCGGGTTGGGCAGCTCGACCGAGCAGGGCGAGATAGGCCGCTGAAGCAGCGCGCAGGGGTGCCATGCGGTTGAGGCGTTCCTGGAAAAGGTCGCTGCCAGCTACTTGGCTAACAAGCTCCGCCACCGTGAGTTGCTGGTTGCGGAATTGGGATTCCATGTCTCCCAGGCGCTCGGCTGCAAAAGGAACTCGGTTCAGCAGTTGCTTGTAGACGCTTTCCAGCGCTTCCTGAACCTCGGTTTCACTATTGGTGCGGCCAAGTTGTATGGGGCGCCCCACGCTTTGGCGGCGGCTGAAGCCTTGAGGCCTTCCTGGCTGAATCGCCTTTGCCATGGCAGCGCCTGGCTGGTTGGCAAGGCCCGTGCTTTGGCCGCTGCCGACAGCTGCCCGCCAGCCCCCTGAGATGGCAGGGCGAGTGGCCGCAGCTGCGCCGCCGCTGGCGGGGCTGGAGCTCCAGAAGCCGGTGGTCGTTGCGGGGGTGCGGTTCCAGCTGCGGCTGGGTGCGGGTGCTTGGCGAATGCTGCCAGGTCCGGCGGTGCCACTGCCTTTGGGTTGCGCCATGGTTTCGCCTCCCACGATCTGGGCTGTCCAGCCCCCCACGATCATTAGGCGGCGCGCCGGCAGATTGCGATTGGTCAGATCGCTGGTGGTGCGCAGGGTTTGGACTGCGGCCACGTCGGGGCGCTTGCCCGGTGTGAGGTCGGCGTATGCAGATGCATCGAAGGGGCGGTTGAGGCCGGGCACCTTGCGAGCATTGCGATCAGTAGCGGTGACAAAGCGCTCGTAGGGGACTGTGTCTTCGCCGTAGGTTTCGTTGTATTCGCGGCTGTTCAGAATCCCATCTACGACCCCATAGAAGCCGCTGCGAGCAGCGGTATCGAAGTAGGCGTCAATTTCCCATCGCCCGAAGGTTGGGCGACCTAGCAGCCGGCGATGCATCACCTCGATAGCCTTGGTGATGTAAAGGCCGCTCCAATAACGGCGGCGGAAGGCCTTGGAACGGGCGACTTGGCGGATGAACTCCCGCAGGCTGATGTCGCCGTTCTCGAGCTTGATTTCCTCAACCTTATTGCGCTCTCCGGCATAGCCAGCAGTGCCTAAAACTTGCACATAGACCGCATTAATAACGGCCTGGGTGCTGGCTTCAGTGCCACGGATGCTGGGTTGGCCGCCGCGGCGCGGCACGGAGCTGCCCCCGGTAGCAATCTGCTGGAGGCGTACAACCTTGGGTCCCACCCGGCGTGGTTTGGACTTGCGGAACTGGGCGCTGTCCATCTGGCCAGGCTGGGCCAGGCCATTGCCGATCAGGATGCGGCGGCTGTCGTAGCCGTAGGGCGCTGGCCGGGTTGCCACTGAGGCGGTGCCGGAAGGGAAAATCGCGCCGTAAGTAAGGGCCAGGGGATCGTTGCCGCCGCCGTAGACGTGCTGATCGGCGAAGGGTTGGCGATAGGAGGCGTAGAGGGTGACGTATTGGGGTGCGCCTTCAAACGGAGCGCTGAAGCGGAATAGCTTGCGGTTTGATCCCCAGCCGGCACTCTCCTGGGCTTCTTCACCGAGATCCCGCAGGTAAGGCACGGTTTCCTCGCCAAACACCCGCGCGTATTCCAGGGTGTTGATCAGGGAATCCACTAGGCCATTCAGGCCTTGGACGCTGACGATGTCGAAGTAGCGGGTGAATTCCTCACGGGAGCTGATGCCGCGGCCTAGGAAGTGGCGGAAGGCCAGCTCAACCGCCCTGCTATTGGAGAAGCGGCCGAAAAACTGTTGGCGATATTCCTTGCTGTGGCCGAGGGAGCGGATGAATTCCCGCATCGACAGCTGGCCCTGGCGCACCTGGGTGGCTTCTACCGGGCAGGGCGTCTGGCTGTAGGCCTTGGCGATGTCCCGTTCGAAAACCTGGCGATAGGCGGCTCGAATCACTTCGGCTTTCTGGGCACCACTTAGGCGCGGCCGCATGATGAAGCGCTGCTTGCCGTCTGCGGCTAGCGCATAGGTGGCAGGCAGCTGCAGGCCCTGGTTTTCAGGGCTGCCGAGGCGCTGCCGGGTGCTTGGTGTGGCCACCTGCAGTTCAGCGATCAGCACGTTGAAGTACTGGATCACCAGCTGGCGGGCCTGGGGATTGTCTTTGCAAAGGCCGGCGGCTGCGGCGCGCATTTCCTGCAGAGCCACATTGGTGGCAGCCAGGGAGCAGGCCTTCTCCAGCACATCCCTGAGGCCACGGGTGTTTACGGCCAGGATGCTGGGGTCTCCTGCCACCAGGGCATAGCCCACATAGCGGAGGAACCAGGCCATGTCGCGCAGCGACTTGCGCATCCGATCGGTGCCGTAGCGGCCTACTGCGATCGGGCTGAAGCCGGTGGGCAGCACTACCCGCACGTCGGCATCGCCACCAGCACCCTCAAGCAGGCGGCTGATCAGGTTGCCGCCGGAGTCGCCGGTGCCCTGGGCGAAGGTCTGCACCGAGCGCTGGAAGGCGGCCTGGTCTGCGGCCAAGGGGGTGGCGTCGCTGGCCCCCCCACTGACGACGCTCAAGGGAGCATCTAGGTAGGAGAGGGGCGTGCCGCCGGAGAAGATCCGGTTGGCCGCCTTGGCCACGATGAAATCAGCGTTTTCGGAGATGCGGCGTGCAGCTTCTAAGCGCTGCTGGCCACTCTGGAAAAACGCCACCAGGGTTTCAAGCTCCCCGCCGTCTGGGAAGCGATCCTGTTGCTCCGCCTGACGGACGCTGGAGAGCGGCAGGGTGTCGTAGCGCTGGGGTGAAACCCTGGTGCTGCCGCTGCTGGCGGTCACGGTCATTGACGAGAGCGAACCGGGCTGGGCCACGTTACGGCGGGCCCTCGGGGCCTTTGCCAAGCCATGAACAAATGTTTGCAGCTTCGCTGGCTTGCTGATTCCAATTGACTCGTTCTAATGGCCGCTGGGCGTGAAAAGCTCAGCCGGTTGCCGCTGAACCGTCCTTGCCCGCCAGTGATGCCGCCACGCCGATGGTGAGCGCCTTTTACGACCGTTTCCCCTACCCGGGAGACCCCCTCCAAGACGGCCCACCCCCTGGATACAACTGGCGCTGGTGCGTCGATAGCGCCTGGGCTGCTGCTACTGGAGCCCTGCCGCCGCGCCCCGACCAGGGTGAACGCCCTTGGCGGATTCTCGACGCCGGCTGCGGCACCGGCGTCAGCACCGACTACCTCTGCCACCTCAATCCGGGTGCTGCGGTGTTGGCAGTGGATATCAGCGCCGGAGCGCTTGAGGTCGCACGGGAACGCACCCGTCGTTCAGGTGCGGCAAAAGCAGTGCGGGAGTTGCGTATCGAACAGCGCAGCCTGCTGGATCTGGCGGGGGAGGGACCCTTCGACTACATCAATTCCGTCGGCGTTCTGCACCACTTGCGCGAGCCAGAGGCTGGTTTGCAGGCATTGGCTGGATTGCTGCGGCCGGGCGGGCTACTGCATCTTTTTTTGTATGCGGATGGCGGCCGCTGGGAAATTCACCGCACCCAGCGGGCCTTGGCACGGCTGGCCGTCGGCTCAGGAGAGGAGGGACTACGGCTGGGTCGCCAGCTGCTGGCTGAGTTGCCTGAGGGGAACCGACTGCGACAGCATCACGAGCGGCGCTGGATCGTCGACACGGCAGCCGACGCCAATTTTGCGGACATGTATCTGCACCCCCAAGAGACCAGCTACAACCTCGAACGTCTGCTGGCTTTTGTCGCCTCAGCGGGTTTGGAGTTTGCCGGGTTTTCCAATCCGGAGGTGTGGTCGCCCGCACGCTTGCTTAGTGGTGAGCTGCTGGAGCGGGCCCAAGGCCTCAGTCAGCTTGAGCAGTGGAGCCTGGTGGAAGAGCTTGATCCAGATATCAGCCACTTCGAATTTTTTCTCAGCCGTGGTGCGGTGAAGACACCCGATTGGGGCGACGACGAAGTTCTGCTGGCAGCGCGGGGTGAAATCAACCGCTGCCTTTGGGGTTGGCCAGCCACCCGCTTGATGGGGCCAGACCTAATGCCCCTTGACGTCAGCGAGGAGGGGCTCAATTTGATGGCTGCCATTGAGAGCGCGCCGGGTGTGGCGATCGGCCAGCTGCCTTTGGATTGGCCTGCGGCGCAACGGATTGCCGTGGCTCGCCAACTGCTGAAGCAGAGGGTTTTGCTGCCGGTGCTCTGAAGGGGCGGGGATCAGCACCGTGATAGATTCCGCGCGCCTTTTCAGGGATTTGAGCGCGCTTGTCGGTATCTCTCCCCTGCCCCCTACTTCCCGACCCTGAACCCACCGTTTCAACGGCAGTTCAGGCTGGTGAAGCGGTCGAGCAGTTGGATGATGCCACCGGTGCATCAACCCTGCCAGCGCTAACCGCCGATGTCAGCAATGGCATGGATGGTTATTTCCGGCTCCAACGCCGGCTTTTGCTAGCAACCTTGCTGCTTTCGGCAGTGGCGGTGGCAGGAACAGCCGTTTTTGGCTCCATCTCCACGGCTTCCAGCCTGTTGGTGGGTGCTTTAGCTGGCCTTCTTTATCTGTGGCTGCTCAGCCGCAGTGTCACCAAGCTGGGAGAAAATGCCCGGCGGGTTAGCAAGGTTCAGCTGCTGGTGCCGGTCGTCCTAGTGCTGATCGCAGCCCGGACCCCCCAACTTTCGATCCTGCCGGCTCTTTTGGGCTTTCTGCTCTACAAGCCGGCCGTGATCCTTCAGGCAGTCTTCGACACCTGATCCCCTTTCCGTTCCGTCGCCTTGGCGACCCCGAACTCCCCTTCGCTGGCTCCGATGCCTCTCCTTCTCCCCTTTGCTGAACTGGAGGTTGGTAAACACCTCTACTGGCAACTTGGCAACCTCAAGATTCACGGACAGGTCTTCCTGAGCTCCTGGGTGGTTATCGGTGCCTTGCTTGCCCTTGTAGTGGTTGGCACCCGCAAGCTGGAGCGTGATCCCCGAGGCACCCAGAACCTGCTCGAGTTCCTCTGGGATTACATCCGCGATCTCTCCCGTGAACAGATTGGTGAGAAGGCTTACCGCGATTGGATGCCCTTCATCGGCACCCTGTTCCTGTTCATCTTTGTCAGTAACTGGGGCGGAGCTCTGGTGCCCTGGAAGCTGATCCACCTGCCTAGTGGCGAGCTTGGTGCACCAACGGCTGATATCAACACAACCATTGCTTTGGCTTTGTTGGTATCCCTTGCCTACTTCTATGCCGGCTTGAGCCGTAAGGGTCTGAGGTACTTCGAGTACTACGTGGAGCCGACACCGATCATGCTTCCATTCAAGATCGTTGAAGATTTCACTAAGCCCCTTTCCCTTTCCTTCCGTCTTTTTGGCAACATCTTGGCGGATGAACTGGTGGTCGCAGTTCTGGCATTTTTGGTGCCATTGATTGTGCCCCTGCCTGCAATGTTCCTGGGTCTTTTCACCAGTGCTATTCAGGCTCTGATTTTTGCCACCCTCGCTGCCTACTACATCGGCGAGGCAGTTCACGAAGAGCACCACTAGTAGCTCTTCACCAGCAGCTCCGCTCCGGCGGTCTGCTAAATCTCCCTCGCGCAGGTCCGGCAGCATCCCGGGCCCATCCTTGAAAGGATGTCCTCAGCGCAGGGTTTTATTCCCGGTCCATAACGCGCCACAACCGCGACCCCAATCCCCCACTCCACCATGGATTCCATCACCTCCGCTGCGTCTGTTCTGGCCGCTGGTCTGGCTGTAGGCCTCGGTGCCATCGGCCCCGGCATCGGTCAGGGCACCGCAGCTGGCGGCGCCGTTGAAGGCATTGCACGTCAGCCTGAAGCCGAAGGCAAGATTCGCGGCACCTTGCTGCTCTCCCTTGCCTTCATGGAAGCGCTCACCATCTACGGCCTTGTGGTCGCACTGGTGCTGTTGTTTGCCAACCCCTTCGCTGGTTGAGCGTTGTTGTGAGTGGAAGGAGGGCGGGGGCTTGTTGCTCCTGCCCTCCCAGGCTCACAAACCTCAATCCCGACCGATCGTTCCAGCGCCCTCGCCCAAATGACCAGCTGGCTTCTGCTCGCCGAAGCAGGTGTCCCTGAGGGAGGTCTTTTTGACCTCGATGCCACCCTGCCGCTGATGGCGGTTCAGGTTGTTCTCCTCACTTTCATTCTGAATTCGCTGTTCTTCCGCCCCGTAGGACGGGCCGTGGAGGAGCGTGAGAGCTTTATCTCCACTAGCCGCGCCGACGCCAAGCAGAAGCTGGCTCAAGCCGAGCGGCTGGAAGCAGATCTCAAGGAACAGCTCAAGGACGCGCGTCAGCAGTCCCAAAAGCTGATTCTCGAGGCCGAGCAGGAGATGGATCGTCTCTACCGCGACGCCCTTGCCGCGGCTACTGCCGATGCCAATGCTTCCCGGGAGCAGGCCCGCCGTGAGATTGATTCTCAGCGAGATCAGGCGATGGACCGGCTTAATAAAGACGCCGACAAGCTCGGTGATCTGATCGTGACCCGCTTGCTGGCTGCCTCATGACTTTCCTGCTACCCACCTTGCTAGCAAGTCACGGCGGATTTGGTTTCAACCTCAATCCGTTTGAGACCAACATCATCAACTTGGCGATTGTGATCGCCGGCCTTTGGAAGTTTTTGCCAGGTTTTCTCGGCAGCATCTTGGAGCGCCGTCGTGCAGCCATCCTCAACGATCTGCAAGATGCTGAGCAGCGTCTTCTCGCAGCAACTTCTTCGTTAGCTCAAGCCCAGCAGGATTTGGCTGCTGCCCAACAAAAGGCTGAGCAGATTCGCGCTGATGGTTTGGCTCGTGCCCAATCTTTGCGTCTGGAAAGCGAAAAGCGCACGATCGATGAAATGGCTCGCCTTAAGCAGGGAGCCATGGCCGACTTGAATGCCGAAGCAGCCCGCGTCACCGACCAGTTGCGCCGCGAAGCCGCCAATCGGGCTATTGCCCAAGCACTTGCCACCCTTCCCGGCAAGCTCAATGCAGATGCCCAGGCCCGACTGATCGATCAGTCCATTTCAACCCTGGGTAAAGCCTGATGCCACTCCTCAACTCGATTGCTACTCCCTACGCCGAAGCGTTGCTGCAGGTAGCTGAATCTCGTAATGAGACTGACGCTGTTGCCGAACAGGCAAAATCCCTTCTGGCCGTATTGACTTCAAGTCCCGAGCTCAGAGCTGCTCTGGCGTCGCCCGTGCTTGAAGCCGAAGCCAAGAAGGCTGCTTTGGCAAAGCTTTTCGACGATCAGGTCACCCCTGCGGTGCAAAACCTGCTCAAGCTCTTGGCCGATCGCCAGCGCCTTCCCATGATGGAGGCTGTTTTGATGCGTTTCTTGGAGCTTTATCGGGAGCTGCGCAACATCACTTTGGCCAAGGTGACTTCTGCTTCTGCCCTCAGCGAGGAGCAGCAGGCTGAGCTCAACAGCAAGGTTCAAGCGATTGCAGGTTCTAAATCGGTGGAGTTCGATCTCGTGGTTGACCCCTCCTTGATAGGAGGCTTCATCGTCAGCATGGGCTCCCAAGTCATTGACGCCAGCCTGTCTGGTCAGGTGCGCCGCCTCGGACTGGCGCTGGCCCAGGTGAGCTAGCTCACCTGTCCGCCCAATCTTCCGGAACCTTCTTGGTCCGGTAGCCCTCTCCCCGCTTCCCCGTCTTCCCCTCCATTAGCCCCCCTGTGGGGACTTCCTCCCATGGTTTCCATCCGCCCCGACGAGATCAGCGCCATCCTCAAGCAGCAGATTGAGGACTACGACAAGTCGGTTTCGGTCAGCAACGTTGGCACCGTGCTGCAGATCGGCGATGGCATCGCCCGCGTGTATGGCCTGCAGCAGGTGATGGCCGGTGAACTGGTGCAGTTCGAGGACGGCACCGAAGGCATTGCCCTCAACCTTGAAGACGACAACGTCGGCGTGGTGTTGATGGGCGAAGGTCGCGGCATCCAGGAGGGCAGCACCGTCAAGGCAACCGGCAAGATCGCCGCCGTGCCCGTCGGCGACGCCATGCTTGGCCGGGTTGTCAATTCGCTGGGCCAGCCCATCGACGGCAAGGGTGACATCGCCACTACCGAAACTCGCCTAATCGAATCGATGGCGCCTGGCATCATCCAGCGCAAGTCGGTGCACGAGCCCATGCAAACGGGCATCACCGCCATCGACGCCATGATTCCGATCGGCCGGGGCCAGCGCGAGCTGATTATTGGCGACCGTCAGACGGGCAAAACCGCTATCGCCATCGACACGATCATTAACCAGAAGGGCGAAGACGTCGTCTGCGTTTATGTGGCCATTGGTCAGAAGGCCGCATCCGTAGCCAACGTGGTTGAAGTGCTGCGGGAGAAGGGAGCCCTCGATTACACCATCGTGGTAGCTGCGAGTGCCTCCGAGGCTGCAGCCCTTCAATACCTGGCTCCCTACACCGGTGCGGCGCTGGCCGAATCGTTCATGTACAAGGGCAAGGCCACCTTGGTGATTTACGACGACCTCACCAAGCAGGCCCAGGCCTATCGCCAGATGTCCCTGCTGCTGCGTCGCCCCCCCGGTCGTGAGGCGTATCCCGGCGACGTCTTCTATTGCCACAGCCGTTTGCTTGAGCGTGCCGCCAAGCTCAGCGATGCCATGGGCAAGGGCTCGATGACCGCACTGCCGATCATCGAAACTCAAGCCGGTGACGTATCTGCCTACATCCCCACCAACGTGATCTCGATCACCGATGGCCAGGTGTTCCTGAGCTCCGACCTGTTCAACTCTGGTCTACGCCCCGCCATCAACGTTGGTATTTCCGTGAGTCGGGTGGGCGGTGCTGCCCAGACCAAGGCGATCAAGAAGATTGCCGGTACCTTGAAGCTCGAGCTGGCTCAGTTCGACGAACTAGCTGCCTTCTCCCAGTTCGCCTCCGACCTCGATGCCGCAACCCAGCAGCAGCTCGGCAGGGGTAAGCGTCTGCGCGAGATTCTCAAGCAGCCCCAGTTCAGCCCCCTAATCCTTGCGGAGCAGGTGGCTGTCGTTTATGCCGGCGTCAAGGGCCTGATCGACGAAGTTCCTGTGGAGTCTGTGGTGCAGTTCTGCCGCGAGCTGCGCGAATACCTCAAGAGCAATAAGGCCGAGTTCATCTCCAAGGTGCAGACCGAGAAGCAGCTCAGCGACGAAGCTGAAGCCATGCTCAAGGATGCCATCAACGAGGTGAAGTCGACCATGCTCGCCTCCGTTTGAGGAGGGGCATAACTAATGGCAAACCTCAAAGATATCCGCGACCGGATTGGTTCGGTCAAGAACACTCGCAAGATCACTGAGGCCATGCGCCTAGTGGCAGCCGCCAAGGTTCGCCGCGCTCAGGAGCAGGTGCTGCGCAGCCGTCCTTTTGCTGACAGGCTCGCCCGCGTGCTGGAAAATCTTCAGTCACGCATGCGCTTTGAAGATGCCGACGCTCCTCTGCTCGAGCAGCGCGAGGTTGCCACCATCACTCTGCTTGCCGTTACCGGTGATCGGGGATTGTGCGGTGGCTACAACGCCAACATCATCAAGCGCACCGAACTGCGCACTGCTGAATTGGTTGGCCAGGGCTACAAGGTGGATCTGGTCTTGATCGGTCGTAAGGCGATCACCTACTTCCAGAATCGTGCTAACCAGTACACGATTCGCGCCACCTTTACCGGTCTTGACCAGGTGCCCAAGGCCAGTGAAGCGATGGGTATCGCCAACGAAGTGCTGGCGGAGTTTCTCTCCGGCAGCACCGACCGTGTCGAGATCATCTTCACCAAGTTCATCAACTTGGTGAGCTCCAAGCCCGTAATCCAGACCCTGCTGCCCCTGGATCCCCAGGGCATTGCTATCCCTGAGGACGAGATCTTCCGTCTCACTACCCGGGAAGGTCGGCTGGGAGTTGAAGTGGGCACGGCTGCCAACTTGCAGCCCAAGCTGCCCTCCGACATTGTCTTTGATCAGAGCCCTGATCAGTTGCTCAATGCCCTGCTGCCCCTTTATTTGGAAAACCAGCTTCTGCGTTCTCTGCAGGAGGCCGCAGCTTCTGAGTTGGCCAGTCGGATGACGGCAATGAACAACGCCAGTGATAACGCCAAGGCTCTCGCTAAGAGCCTCACGCTCGACTACAACAAGGCTCGCCAGGCCGCCATTACCCAGGAAATTCTGGAAGTGGTCGGCGGTTCAGCCGGCATGTCCTGAGTCTGGGGGCTGGTTTGCAGATCGAGCCTCTGTTTCCGGTGGCTCTTGGCAGGGTGCAGCTCTCGCCTGATCCTCTGGATACGGCACTGCAACTTCAGGCCCTGCACGAGCTGCGGGGCCATGCCAGCTCCAACCCAGATCCTGGCTGTGCCTGGACCGGCGACCTCAATGGTGTCTGGCAGTTGCAGCGTCAGCCGGCCTTTGCACCACTGATCGCTGTCTTGACAGGCCATGCAGAAACTTATTTGCAGCAATTGGGTTTCGATCTCAGCCGAGTGGCCTTGCACCTGCAGCGCTGCTGGCCCGTGCTTAGTGAGGAGGGGCAGGTGGTAGGCCGCCACCATCACCCCAACGCTCACCTCAGTGCCATCTACTACTTCAACGGTGATGGCAGCGGCCGCAGTGGCTGTCTGCGCCTGTGGCCGCAGCGGCAGGTGAATGAGCTGGTGCCTGGGATGGCCGTTGGCCACGAAGGTCCGTTGGCTGCATCGCCTTGGAGCGCACCTTGGCTGGATGTGGCTCCCCAGGCAGGACTGCTGCTGCTGTTTCCCAGCTGCCTCGATCACGCGGTGCTGCCCAACGAGGACCCAGATGATTTGCGCTGCTCCCTCAGCATCGATTTCGCCCTAACAGCCCCCGTGGCTAGGGATAGCTCCTCGCCACCGGAATACCTGGCTCCCCACCCAAGCCAGTGGCAGGAGCTTTGATCGCCGCGGCTGGCGCGGGCGGACTGGAACAATGGCTTTTAGCTGCCCACTCCGGCACCATCCTGTGACCGAAACCCAGACCTTCACAATCACCGCCGAGTTTCAAGGCACCCAACACACCTTCCCTTGCCGCAGCGACCAAACCGTGCTGTCTGCAGCCGAGGCCGCTGGGGTCCCCTTGCCCAGTTCCTGCTGTTCAGGGGTCTGCACCACTTGCGCGGCTCTGATCAGTGAGGGCAGCGTTCAGCAGCCCGATGCCATGGGAGTCAAGACAGACCTGCAACTAAAGGGCTATGCCCTGCTCTGCGTTTCCTTCCCCCAGTCTGACCTGCGGCTTCAGGCGGGTATGGAGGATGCCCTTTATGAAGCCCAGTTCGGTAAGTACCAGAAATGAGTGCTGCGGTGCTGCGCCTGCAGCCCGTAACGCTGCAGTTCCGCCGCACTCCAGGGCCATTGTTGGCCCAGATCGAGGCCGCGTTGGCTCCGCACGGCCAACCGCTGCGCTGGGCGATCACCGCGGTGGAGCCAGGTCTGGGTGGATCTTGCCCATTGCTGACGCTTGAAGCGGTGGTGCTGGCATGACGGCGAGCCTGCCTCTGCCCACCTTGCTGGTGATTCCCACCGGGATTGGATGTGAACTGGGTGGTTATGCGGGCGATGGCCTGCCCGCCGCCCGCTTGCTGGCGGCCGCCAGTGGCTGCCTGATCACCCATCCCAACGTGATGAATGGGGCCTCCTTGTACTGGAGCGATTCCCGCATCCACTACGTGGAGGGCTGGGCCCTGGATCGCTTCGCAGCCGGCGAGCTGGCCCTGGCGCCGCGGGCGTCTCAGCGGGTAGGCGTTTTGCTCGATGCCGGCATCGAGCCGGAGCTGGCCCTACGCCACCGCCAGGTGATCGACGCCTGCCGGGCCAGCCTCGGCCTGCCGATCGGGCCGGTCCTGAGCAGCGAGCTGCCCCTGGGGGTGATTCTGCAGCAGGGGGCCAGCGGCAGCAGCTGGGGCACGATCGAACGCCCCGATGTCCTGCTCCGCGCTGGCGAGCAGCTGGTGGCGGCCGGTGCGACGGCCATCGCCGTGGTGGCCCGCTTCCCTGAGGATCCCGAAAGCGAAGCCCTGGCGGCCTACCGGGCCGGCTCCGGCGTCGATGCCCTGGCGGGCGCCGAAGCGGTGATCAGCCACCTGCTGGTGCGCCATCTGGAGATTCCCTGTGCCCATGCCCCGGCGCTGCTGCCCCTGCCTCTCGATCCAGCGCTAGATCCCCGCGCCGCGGCCGAAGAGCTGGGTCACACCTTTCTGCCCTGCGTGCTGGTGGGACTGAGCCGGGCGCCGGATCTGGTGCCCCTGGTGGACTCAGCAATGCGCGGAACGGCTCCGCTGCTGCACGCCGCGCAGCTGGGCGCGGTGGTGGCCCCCGCCGGTGCCCTGGGCGGAGCGGCGGTGCTGGCCTGTGCCGAGCGGGGCATCCCCCTGATCAGCGTCGCCAATCCCTGCCTGCTGGAGGTGACCGCCGAGGCGCTGGGGCTGGCGGCGATCCCGGCCAGCTCCTATGCCGAAGCCGCCGGGCTGGTGCTGGCCCTGCGCGAGGGGATCGATCCGGCGGCCCTGACCCGCCCGCTGGCTGGGTCAGCCTGAATCCATGCAGAACCCCTGCCCCTGTGGTGGCTTTCTCTACTCCAGCTGCTGCGCGCCGCTGCACCGCGGCGAACGCCAGGCGGCCACGGCCGAGCAGCTGATGCGCTCGCGCTACAGCGCCTATGCCCTGGGGGAGGTGGAGTACCTGCTGCAGACCCAGCCCTCCCCGGTGCCCCTGGCGCGCCGGCGCCGGGAGCTGGCGGCCAGCATCGGCCAGCTCCACTGGCAGCGGCTACAGATCCTGGCCGTTACGGCCGGCGGCCCGCACGACCTCAGCGGCACGGTGACTTTTGAGGCCCACTACGACGCTGCCGGCCAGAGGGGTGTGATGCGGGAATGCTCGCTGTTCGGGCGGGCGGGCAACAGCCTCGAAGGTGGCTGGCTCTACCTGGAGGCGCTGGAACTGGACTGACCCTTGTTTCATCGGCTCAAGCCGGCTCAGTGCAAGCCGTGTCAGCGCAGACAGGCCATCGGGTGGCGGGGTGTCACATCCAGGGCCCGGGCAACGCCGGGATGGCATACCGCCCCATGCACTGTGTTGAGACCGGAGAGTAGTTCGGGTCGGTCGGTGACTGCTTCGACCAGGCCCCGCCCCGCCATCACCAGGATGTACGGCAGGGTGACACTCACCAGCGCTTCGGTGGAGGTGAAGGGCACGGCCCCTGGCATGTTGCCGACGGCATAGTGCTGCACGCCGTGGAGCGTGTGCACCGGATCGGTGTGGCTGGTTTCGCGGCTGGTGGCAATGCAGCCCCCCTGGTCGATCGCCACATCCACCACCACGGATCCGGGTTGCATCTGCCGCACCAGCTCCTCCTCCACCAGAGTGGGTGCCCGGCCACCGGCGGTGAGCACGGCACCAATGAGCAGATCGGCACCCGGGACTAGGCGCTCGATCAGGCTGCTGCTGCTAACCAGGCTCACCAGCCGGCCGCGGCGGTGGGCCTCGAGGCTGCGCAGCCGCTCGGGCGAGCGATCCAGCAGGAATACCTCCGCATCCATGGCGGCGGCGATCCGGGCCGCATTCCAGCCCACACTGCCTGCTCCCAGCACGACCACCCGCGCCGGCCGCACCCCGGTGCAGCCGCCCATCAGGATGCCGCGACCGCCGTGGGGGCGCTCCAGCAGGTGGGCCCCCACCTGGGCTGCCAGCCGGCCGGCGATTTCGCTCATCGGCGCCAGCAAAGGCAGGCTGCCGTCTTCGAGCTGCACGGTTTCATAGGCCACGGCAGTGGTGCCAGCCTCCAGCAGGGCCCTGCCCACCTCCGGGTAGGCGGCCAGGTGCAGGTAGGTGAACAGCACCAGATCGGAGCGCAGGAAGCCGAATTCCTCGGGCTGGGGCTCCTTGACCTTCACCACCAAATGGGCGCCCCAGGCTTCTGCGGCGCCCACCAGCCGGGCCCCGGCGGCGGCGAAGGCGGCATCGCTGAAGCCAGCCCCTAAACCTGCTCCCGCCTGGATGCGCACCTCCATGCCCTGGTTCACCAGATCGGCTACCCCGTCAGGGGTGAGGGCCACGCGCTGTTCATCGCGCTTGATCTCTGCGGGCACGCCGATGCTTGCCATCGGTGCCGTCAGGCTGGCGCCGCTGGAGCTGGGGGGTGCCATGGTCGTGCTGCTGTTTGTGGTTCCAGGTTGGCTGCGGCTGGCGATTGGCGCCATGCACGATTCAGCGGCTGGTTTAGCGGGCTGCGATCGGCATGCGCCAGCCGCTGCCGAAGGCCCGGCCGCCGATCTTGAGCAGCGGTGGGGCCTGGCGCCGCTTGAACTCGGCCCGGCGCAGCAGCTGCATCACCCGTTCGGCCAGCTCCGCTGGGATGCCCCTGGCGATCAGCTGCTCCGGACTGGCCAACTCCTCGATGTAGGCCTTCAAGATCGGGTCGAGCACGGCGTAGTCGGGCAGGGAATCGCTATCGAGCTGGTCGGGGCGCAGCTCGGCGCTGGGGGGTTTATCGCGGATCGCCCGCCCCACCAGCTCGCCGTCGCCTGGCAGCCCCAGCTCACTACGGCAGGGGCCGGCGGCGGCCGAATCGAGCCAGGCGCAGAGCTCGAACACGCTGGTTTTGTAGAGGTCGCCGATCACGGCCAGGCCGCCGTTCATGTCGCCGTAGAGGGTGCAATAGCCCACGGCCAGCTCGCTTTTGTTGCCGGTGGAGAGCAGCAGCTGGCCCTGCTGGTTGGCCACCGCCATCAGCAGGGTGCCGCGGATGCGCGACTGCAGATTTTCGGCGCTCAGACCGCCGGGCGGTCCCGCCAGCACAGGTGTCAGGGTGGTGTCGAAACTGGCCATCAGCGCTGCGATCTCAGCGGTGTGGCTGCCCAGGCCCAGACGAGCGGCCAGGGCCTGGGCATCGTTTAGGGAGCCTGCCGAGCTCCAGGGGGAGGGCATCATCAGTGCCTGCACCCGCTCACCCCCCAGGGCAGCGGCGGCGATCACGGCCACCAGGGCCGAATCGATGCCGCCGCTCAGGCCGAGCACGGCGCTGCTGAAGCCGCATTTGCGGGCGTAGTCGGCCACCCCCAGCACCAGGGCCCGAAACAACTGCTCGTTTTCAGTAGGCAAAGGTGCCACTGGCAAAGATGTCGCTGGCGCCGCGCCGTTGACTTCCCAGCAGCTCACTTGCTCCTTGCAACTGGCCAGCTGGCTCACCACTGCGCTGCCTGCCTCGACCCCACCTCTGGCATCCACCACGAAGCTGGCGCCGTCGAAGACCAGCTCGTCGTTGCCGCCCACCTGATTGACGTAGACCACCGGGCAAGCGAGCCGGCTGGCGGCGCGGCGGGCCAGGCTCTGACGCAGGGCCACTTTGGCCTGGCCAAACGGTGATGCCGAGAGGTTGAGCAGCAGGTCGATGCGGCTTGAGAGCAGTTCGGCGACGGGATCGGCACCAGCCAGGCGGTGGCCCTGCAGTTCCTCCTCAACCCAGAGGTCTTCGCAGATCGTTAGCCCCAGACGCCAGCTCCGGCCGCCCCGCTCAAGCTCCAGCACGCTGGGCCCGGTGGCGGCGCAGAAGTAGCGCTGCTCGTCGAAGACGTCGTAGGTGGGTAGCAGCCGCTTACGGGCCACCACCCGCCAGCCGCCCGCCTCCACTAAGGCCACCGCGTTGAACAGGTTGGGCAACGGCGCGGCACCTGATGGTTCGGCCATGCCCACCAGCACGGCCAGCTGGGGTAGCTCTTGGGCCAGGGACGCTGCCAGCTGGTTGAGCACGGCGCCCTGCTCCCTTATCAGGCTGGGGCGCAGCAGCAGGTCGCGCGGGGGGTAGCCCCAAAGGGAAAGCTCGGGGGTGAGCACCAGATCGGCCCCATGGGCGGCGGCCTGACGGCTGGCCGCCAGGATCAGCTCGCCGTTGCCCGCCAGGTCGCCAACTAGCGGATTTAGTTGGGCCAGGGCGAGGCGCATCAGGGGCTTTTGAGGTGGCTTTTGAGGCGGTGTTTGAGGCTCGGATCGCCAACTAGGCCGTAGAGATTGTGCTCGAGCAGCAGCGGCAAAAGGGCCGCAGGCAGCTGGGTGGGGTCGGGGGTTTGGCGCACCGCCGAGCTGGCGGTGGCGGGAACCTGCAGGGGCAGGATCACCACCCGGCCCCCCAGCTGGGTGAGCTGCTCCAGTTGTTTGGGCTGCAGGGGCCAGCCGGCCCGGGGGGCAATTGCCAGCACGCAGGCCTTGAGCAGGGCTTCGGCTTGCTTCCAGCTGGGAATCTGGGCAGCCAGATCACTGCCCACCACAAACACCAGCTCGCTGCCAGGCCACTGGGCCGCTGCCCGCTCCAGGGTGGTTATCGCCCAGGGGCTGCTGAGCTCCTGCCGGTGGCTCAGCCTCGGATCGCCGATCGCTGCCACCAGCTCGCCCAGCAGGGTGGCCCGTTGCTCCAGGGGGGCGCCGTGGTGTTTTTGCGGGTTGTCGCTGGCCCAGGTGGCTACCTGGGGATAGAGCTGCACCAGGCCCTCCAGCAGGGCCTGGTGGCCCCGGGTCGGTGGGTCGGCGCTGGTGCCAAACAGGGCGATCGGCCCCTCTGCGGCTTTGACGACCCCGTTGCTCATGGCAGCAGGGCCTGCAGGTTGGGGGCCGGCTCGCTGCGCTCGCCCAGCCAGAGGCGCACCTGGGGATCGCTGATAGCCAGGCGCCGCAGCAGGGCGCCGGGTTGGCCGCCTCGCTGGGCGCTCCGCAGCAGTTCGGCGGCGGCGAGCCGGCCGGTGAGCCTGGTGGTGTGCACGGCTAGGGCCGCCTGGGCCAGGGCTACCGGGGCGGCTGGAGCGAGGCTGAGGCCGCCGGTGAGCGGTGCTGCCAGCAGCAGCAGTTGGCGTAGGGCGCCCAGGGCCAGCTGGATGCCGATCTGGGCGCCGCCCAGCAGGGCGTTGTGGCCGGAGAGCCGCCGCAGCAGCTGGCGGGCGCCGGCGCCATGCATCGGCAGGCCGTAGAGCTGGCAGAGCTGCAGCACCAGGGCGGTGTCGCAGGCCAGGCCGCCGGCCAGATCCAGCAGCACCAGGGGGTTGGCGGCCACGCCGGTGGCCTTGAGGGCGGCAAAGCGGCCGATCAGGCTTTGGGCGGCCTGGCGGCTGGTCCCCAGGCGCCAGCGTTGCAGGGACTGGTGAAAGCGCTCCGCGCTGCCCAGGGCATTGAGGGCGAGCAATAGGCAGCCGTGTTGCTCCAGCAGTTGCAGCAGGGACTGCCGCAGCGGCTCCACCTGAGGAGCTTGAACAACGCTGCGCACCCGGCCATCGGCCAGCAGCTGGGGTTGGCGTGGCGCGGCGGCCACCGGGATCAACTCCAGCTGCCGGGCAGCTGCCGGCAGCCGCCGCTTGATGCTGGCGATCAGCTCGGCCTGCTCGGCCTCGCTCCAGCAGTCGCAGCGGTTGAGCACCAGCAGTACCGGCTTGCCGCTGGCCAGCAGTGGCGCCAGGGCGTCGTGCTCGACGCTGGTGAGGTCGCCGTCGAGCACCAGCAGCACCAGATCTGAGCCGAGGGCTACTCGGGCCGCCAGTCGGGCCCTGGCGGCGGCGGCGATCTCATCGATGCCAGGGGTGTCCACCAGCTCCACCCGACTGAGCCCCGCCATGGGTTGCGCCCAGGCCTGGGCCTGCTGGTGGCGCGTGCAGCCGTGGGCCACGTCGGTGGCGAAAGCCGCCTCCCCCAGCAAGGCGTTGAGCAGGCTCGACTTGCCCACCCCCACTCGGCCGAACACGGCCACCCGCAGACTGCGCTGCTGCAGGCGCCCTAGCTGGCGATCCAGGGCCAGCAGCTGGCCGGCTAGCTGGCTTTGCTCGCGGCCGCTGAGCTGGAGTTGGCGGCGCCACTGGTCGAGCAGGGATTGGCAGCGCTCCGGGATGGCGGGCGCGTGATGGGGGCACGGTTCGGTGCACGGTTCGGGCCTCATGGCCGCATCCCTTCGCCCGCAGGTTGGGGACGGCGCCACCAGCCCGCCAGCACCGCCAGCACCGCCTCAGCGCCAATCACGCCCACGAAGCCGCCGAATTCATCCACCACGACGCGAACGCCGCTGCTGTTGCGGCGGAAGCCCGTGAGCAACCGGTCGGCCCGGATCATTTCCGGCACGTAATCGACCGTCTCGCTTAGGGAAGCGGCAGTGCGATTGCCTTCGCCTTGGAGCAGGGCTGTCAGGAGCCGCTCCCGGCCGGCCACGCCCAGCACCTCATCCACCTCTTCACCCAGCACCACCCACCACTCGGCGTTGTTTGCCAGCAGGTCTTCGCGCAACTGCTCCAGGCTGGTCGCCCCATCGAGGGTGGGAGCCGCCACCCGGGGTGTCATCAGATCCCGGGCGGTGAGATCGTTTAGCTGGAACACCTTGGCGATCATGGCCGCTTCATCGGCCTCGATTTGGCCCTTCTGGGAGCCCAGCCGGGCCAGTAGACGGATCTCTTCTTCGTCGGTGCTGATTTCGTTTTCGGCTGTGATCGCCGGCAGCAGGCGCTCCAGCAGCAGCACTAGGGGCAGCATCAGGCTGGTCAGGATTGCTAGGGCCGGGGCGCTGGCCAGGGCCACCGGCAGGGCCAGGCGGCTGCCGAGGGCCTTGGGCAGGATTTCTCCAAGCAGGATCACCAGCACGGTGAGACCCACGGAAAACAGGGGCATGGCGATCCCCTCGATGCCCTCTCGTTTGAAAACGATGGCGGCGTAGCCGCCCAGCATCAGGCTGCCAAAAATATTGAAGCCGTTGTTGGCGATCACCAGCACCGACAGGGTGCGGCCCAGCCGCTGGCGCAGCTTCTCGAGGCGCTGCGCTCCGCGCACGGGCTTGCTGCGGGCGGCAAGTTCGTGTACCCGCACCGGGTTCACGGTGAGCAGGGCAGCCTCAACTCCAGAGCACAGGGCCGAACCTGCGATCACCAGCACCACAAGCAGCGCCAGGGTGAGCAGGTCGTTCATTCCGCCATTTCGCCGCTCGCCATCTACCTATTAAATCGGCTCCGCCAGCGTCTGTCCCGCTGCCTGCTCCAAACTGGACTTATGCAGGGCCCGCCGGCCGCTTTTTTATGTTCGATCCGTCGACCTTCGCCCAGCGGCGTCAGCGCTTCTTCGCTCAGCTCGGGGAAGCTGCTGCCGTGATTCCGGCGGCAACGCTGGTGACCCATCATGCCGATTGCGAGTGGCCCTTCCGCCAAAACAGCGACTTTTGGTATCTCACTGGTTTTGATGAACCCGAGGCGGTGGCCCTGTTTTTGCCCCACCGGCCCGAGGGTGAGCGCTACGTGCTGTTTGTGCAGCCCCGCGAGGCCAGTGCCGAGGTTTGGAATGGTTTCCGTTGGGGTACTGAAGGCGCCGTGGCCGAGTTCGGCGCCGACCTAGCCCACCCGCGCAGCGAGCTAGAGCAGCGCCTGCCCGACTACCTCAGGGGCGCTGAGGGCATCGCCTTTCGCGTTGGCAAGCATCCGAAGGTGGAGCCGCTGGTGCTGGCGGCTTGGGCCGCTCAGCTCGACCGAGCCCCCCGCAGCGGCCGGGCCGCCCTGGGGCTGGTGGCCCCCTGTCCGCTGCTGCACGAGCTGCGGCTGCGCAAGGGCTCCGAGGAGTTGGAGCGCATGCGCGAGGCGGCGCGAATCTCGGCCGAGGCCCACGAGCTGGCTCGTCAGGTGGTGCGGCCTGGCCTCAATGAGCGGCAGGTACAGGCCGTGATTGAGCAGCACTTCCTGGAGCAGGGTGCCCGTGGCCCGGCCTACGGCACGATCGTGGCCGGCGGCGACAACGCCTGCGTGTTGCACTACATCGCTAACAACGCCCCACTGAACGACGGCGATCTGTTGTTGATCGATGCCGGTTGCTCCTTAGCCGATTACTACAACGGCGACATCACCCGCAGCTTCCCGATCAACGGTCGCTTCAGTGGTGAGCAGCGCGCCCTCTACGAGCTGGTGCTTGCGGCCCAGGAGGCGGCGGTGGACTCGGTGGCCCCGGGCTTCAGCGCTGAAGGGGTGCATGAGACCGCCCTGCGGGTGCTGGTGGCGGGCCTGCTGGACCTAGGGCTGCTGGTGGGATCCCTCGATGGGGTGATCGAGCAAGGGGCCTACCGCCACCTCTACATGCACCGCACCGGCCACTGGTTGGGCCTTGATGTACATGATGTGGGGGCCTATCGCCTCGGTGAGCACCACGTGGAGCTGGAGCCGGGCATGGTGCTCACCGTGGAGCCGGGCCTCTACGTGAGCGATCGGCTGCCGGTGCCAGAGGGCCAGCCGGAGATCGAAGCGCGCTGGAAGGGTATCGGCATTCGCATCGAAGACGATGTGGCCGTGACCAGCCACGGCCATGAAAATCTGACCGCCGCAGCCTTGAAGTCGCCGGCGGCGCTGGAGCGCTGAGGCTCAGGGCAGGGCAGAGCAGACCATCAGCCCAGCTGCGGCAGGAGCAGTTCCAGCAGGTTGGCCGCGGAGGGAATCACCGCGTCGGCGCCGGCCTCCAGCAGCTTGGCTTCGTAGGCAGCCCGTCGCTCAGGCTGCGCGTGCAGATGGGGTGGCGCTACCGCAAAGCTCAAGAAGCGCTGAGCGGGGCACTGGGCGCGGGCGCGCTGCACGGTGAGCACATCGGCCACCGTGTCGCCCAGGTAAACCACCGGCGTTGCGCCAGCCCCCAGGCTCTCGCCAGCCAACCGGCTGGCTAGCTGCAGCAAGCCGGTGGGATCGGGCTTGTCGGGCGCATCGCCCATGGCGATCAGGGGCGGATTGGCGAGCCCCAGGCGGGTTTCCAGCACGTAACGGCAGGAGGGGGGCTCAGCGCCACTCACGAAGCCGTAGGCCAGACCTGCAGCCTCCAGAGCGGCAAAAAAGGCTTGCTGCACCAGTAGGGGCTCGTCGCGTATGAAGCCCCGCCACTGGCCCGGATCGCCGGCGGGATCGCCGCCGAAATAGAAGCCTTCGAACACCGCCACCAGCTCCTCAAACGCCGGCAGGGGGGTATGGCCGGTGCGGCGCAGCAGCTCCATCGAGGCCTGCCAGTCGTTGTTCCAGCTTCCTTCGCTTTTAAGGCCGTCTATGGCGGCGGGCTCGGGACGGTGGCCATGGAAGTGGTGCACCGTTTCGACGATTGCCCGGCGGTAGCTAGCGCTCACATCGCGGATCACGCCATCGATGTCGAACAGCACGACGGCCCGGGGCGGAGAGGCAGAAAGGGGCATCAGGATTGGCTTTCAGGAACGGGCATCGCTTTCAAATTGGACGCTGGCTGCAGCGGTGGCCTCACTGCCGAACAGTTCTGCTGCCAGTGCCGGGCTGATCGTGAAGGTGTTCAGCCCTTCAGCGGCCAAGCGGCTGAGTTCGCTGGGCTGGCGCAAGCTGGCCACCAGCAGCCGCACGCTGGAGCCGAGCCCCTCAATACATCTCTGCATGGTGACCACTTCGGCTACCCCATCGCGCCCCTGGTCCTGGATGCGGCCCAGGTAGGGGGCGATGTATTCGACTCCCAGGGCCGCGGCGATCAGCACCTGGTGGGGCTCGTAGCAGGCGGTGAAGGTGACGGCAACGCCGGCGCCAACCAGCTCCCGGGCAACCGCTGCTCCCTGCTGGGTCACCGGCAGCTTGACGGCGATGCGGCCGGGGGCCAGGGCCGCCAGTGCCTGGCCGCAGCGCAGCATCTCTGCCTCGGTGGCGCCCCATGCCTGCAGCTGGAGTGCGGCGATGCCATGGGCCAGAGCCGTGCGGCTGAGGGCTGCCAGGTTGTCGAGGCTGCAGGGCTGGGCGGCCCGGCGCAGCAGGGTGGGGTTAGTGGTTACGCCGTGAAATAGGCCGCTGGGCAGCCACTGCTGCCAGGCTTTGGGATCGGCCGAATCGAGGAACAGGCGCAGGGCCATAGCCGCAGGCAGGGGCCGAGGGCGGCCAGGCGGCTGGTAGGTTAGTTCTTTGCTCTGTTGCCTTGAGCACTGACCCCATGACAGCCATCGAGAGCGCTCCTGACGCAGCAGTAACCGATGTGGCCGAAGTGGCCGCGGCTGCCGAAGACACCACCACCCAGGGGCGTCCGGTGATGCGTGGCGGCAGTGCGGCCCTGGCGACCGCCACCATTGATGAGGATGGCGTTCCCTCTGGCTATACCCCCAAGGCTGACGAAGGTCGTTTCCTGCTCAAGATCCTGTGGCTGCCTGACAACGTCGCCCTAGCGGTGGATCAGATTGTTGGCGGTGGTCCGAGCCCCCTTACTTCTTACTTCTTTTGGCCCCGGGAAGATGCCTGGGAAACCCTCAAGACCGAACTCGAAGGCAAGAGCTGGATCACCGACAACGAGCGCGTTGAGGTGCTCAACAAGGCCACAGAGGTGATCAACTACTGGCAGGAAGAGGGCAAAGGCAAGAGCCTGGACGATGCCAAGCTTAAATTCCCCGATGTTACTTTCTGCGGTACCGCCTGATTGGTGCTGAATTCTAAAGCTTAGTTATTTGCCCAGGCATAAGTTGAATTTACTAGCACTCCGCGAGGAGTGCTTTTTTATGCATCATTTTGCCCATTAAGAGCAAGGTCTTAAAAAATCCGGAAGCCAGCCCCGAGCTTAAGGGTTGACTTCCGGAATGAAATTATATAAAAATCTAGACTGTTCAAATCTAGGATTTTAAAAATCTAGGTTTAAAAAAATTAGATTGCCTTGCTGGCTTGGAAGCGGGCGCGCGATGAAGCCAGTGCTTGCTGGGCTTTCAGCTTCTCTGGGCTGGCTGGCTTGCCCTCAAAAGCAGCTGTTGCCGATTGGGCGGCCTCAAAGGCAGCCTCGGCGGATGCGGCATTAATTGAGCTGCCTAGCTCAGCGGCATTCACCAAAACGGTGACCTCGTCGGCCTCCACTTCGGCGAAACCACCCATCAGGGCGATCGTTGACCAAGCGCCGCCGGAGCGCAGACGCATTACGCCTGTATCCAGTGCTGCCAGCATGGTGACGTGGCCAGGCAGGATACCTACCTGCCCAGTAGTGCTTGGCAGGATTACCTCTTCGGCGGTTCCATCAAAGACGCTCTGATCAGGGGCCAGAACGCGGAGGGTGAGACTCATGGGTAGGGGTCCTCAGGGAAAAGAGGGTATCAACCCTTGGCGTCGGCAAGAATCTTGGCGGCCTTGGCTCTCACCTGGTCGATGTTGCCCACTAGGTAGAAGGCAGCTTCAGGTAGGTCGTCAAGCTCGCCGGCCAGAATCATGTTGAAGCCCTTGATCGTGTCGTCCAGCTTGACGTACTCACCCTTTTGACCAGTAAAGATCTCAGCCACGAAGAAGGGCTGGGAGAGAAACTTCTCAATCTTGCGGGCCCGGTCAACCGTCCGGCGGTCGTCCTCGGAGAGTTCGTCGAGACCAAGAATCGCAATGATGTCTTGGAGCTCTTTGTAGCGCTGCAGGGTGCTTTGCACGGAGCGTGCAGTGCGGTAGTGCTCATCACCTACCACGGCCGGCTGAAGCATGGTGCTGGTGGAATCCAGAGGATCCACGGCCGGGTAGATGCCCTTGGAAGCCAGGCCGCGGCTCAACACGGTGGTGGCGTCTAGGTGGGCAAAGGTGGTGGCAGGTGCCGGGTCGGTGAGGTCGTCTGCAGGTACGTAGACGGCCTGGATCGAAGTGATCGATCCTTCCAGGGTGGAGGTGATGCGCTCTTGCAGCATGCCCACATCGGTGCCGAGGGTGGGCTGATAGCCCACAGCAGAGGGCATGCGGCCCAGCAGTGCTGAAACCTCAGAGCCGGCCTGCACGAAGCGGAAGATGTTGTCGACGAACAGCAAGACGTCTTGCTTGTTGGTGTCGCGGAAGTGCTCAGCCATGGTGAGTGCCGAGAGGCCCACGCGCATGCGGGCGCCAGGGGGCTCGTTCATCTGGCCGTAGCAGAGAGCAACCTTCGATTTGGAAAGGTCGTCGGGATTGATCACACCCGACTCCTTGAACTCCTCATAAAGATCATTGCCTTCCCGGGTGCGCTCGCCAACGCCAGCGAACACGGAAACGCCGCCGTGCTCCTTGGCGATGTTGTTGATGAGCTCTTGGATCAGTACGGTCTTGCCAACGCCGGCACCGCCGAACAGGCCAACCTTGCCCCCTTGGCGGTAAGGAGCCAGCAGGTCAATAACCTTGATACCGGTCTCAAAAACCTTGGGCTTGGTCTCCAGCTCAGTGAGGCTGGGGGCGGCGCGGTGGATCGAAGCGGTCACGGTGGTGGTTACTGGACCCTGCTCATCCACCGGCTCGCCGAGCACGTTGAAGATGCGACCGAGGGTGGCCTCGCCCACGGGTACGCAGATCGGGGCGCCCGTATCTACAGCTTCCATGCCACGCACCAAGCCGTCGGTGGTGCTCATGGCCACAGCACGGACTCGGTGATCGCCCAACAGCTGTTGGACCTCAGCTGTTAAAGCGACTAGCTGGCCGGCCGAATTTTTGGCTTCAATTCGAAGCGCGTTGTAAATCTTGGGCAGCTTGCCGGCCGGGAATTCAACATCTAAAACCGGGCCAATCACCTGCCGGACGGTGCCTTTGGTGCCGGTGGCGGTAGCAGCTGCCATAGGTAAGGAAATCTCGGGGAAGCGCAGGGGGAATCAGCCCGCCTGAAGCGGCGCAACCTTACCACTGCGATAGGCGCGGGCTTCTGTTCAGCCCCTGTTCACCCCGGTGGTTCGGTCACCCGCACGGTCTGGGCCTGGGCACTGGAGCTTGGTTGGGCATAAATTGGCACTCGTTGAGCTCGAGTGCTAAATCGCCTCTCAGGCCCACTCCAGTTCACTGTTCTGTGGCGTCTCAGGCGCCATGTCATTGCTCTCGCAATCCATCCATGGCTGCTGTTTCTCTCAGCGTCTCCACGGTTAAGCCCCTCGGAGATCGCATTTTTATCAAGGTGTCCGAATCGGAGGAGAAAACCGCCGGCGGCATTCTTCTGCCTGACACCGCTAAGGAAAAGCCCCAGGTGGGCGAAGTGGTGCAGATCGGCCCAGGCAAGCGCAACGACGACGGCAGCCGCCAGGCTCCTGAGGTCAGCGTTGGCGACAAGGTGCTCTACAGCAAGTATGCCGGCACCGACATCAAGCTCGGCAGCGACGAGTTTGTGCTGCTTTCCGAGAAGGACATCCTCGCCATCGTCAACTGACGACTGGCCTATTACTGAATCCGACCTAACCCCATAAGGAAATCGCCTTCCATGGCTAAGCGCATTATTTACAACGAGAACGCTCGCAGAGCTCTCGAAAGAGGTATCGACATTCTGGCTGAGGCCGTTGCTGTCACCCTTGGACCTAAGGGTCGCAACGTGGTGCTGGAGAAAAAGTTTGGTGCACCCCAGATCATCAACGACGGCGTCACCATCGCCAAGGAAATTGAGCTCGAGGACCACATCGAGAACACTGGTGTTGCCCTGATCCGTCAGGCCGCCTCCAAAACCAACGATGCCGCCGGCGACGGCACCACCACCGCCACGGTTTTGGCCCATGCCATGGTCAAGGCAGGCCTGCGCAACGTGGCTGCCGGCGCCAATGCGATCACCCTCAAAAAGGGCATCGACAAGGCTTCCGATTTCCTCGTAGGCAAGATCAAGGAGCACGCCAAGCCCATCTCCGACTCCAGCGCCATCGCCCAAGTGGGCACCATCTCCGCCGGCAACGACGAAGAGGTGGGGCGCATGATCGCCGATGCGATGGACAAGGTCGGTAAGGAAGGTGTGATCTCCCTGGAAGAAGGGAAATCGATGACCACCGAGTTGGAGGTCACCGAAGGCATGCGCTTCGACAAGGGCTACATCTCGCCCTACTTCGCCACCGACACCGAGCGCATGGAAGCGGTGCTCGAAGAGCCCTACATCCTGCTCACCGACAAGAAGATCGGCCTGGTGCAGGACCTCGTGCCCGTGCTTGAGCAGATCGCCCGTACAGGCAAGCCCCTGCTGATCATTGCCGAGGACATCGAGAAGGAAGCCCTCGCCACCCTCGTGGTCAACCGCCTGCGCGGCGTGCTCAACGTGGCGGCAGTCAAGGCACCTGGTTTCGGTGATCGCCGCAAGGCCATGCTCGAGGACATCGCCGTTCTCACCAACGGTCAGCTGATCACCGAAGACGCCGGTCTCAAGCTGGAGAACGCCAAGTTGGAGATGCTGGGCACCGCCCGCCGCATCACCATCAACAAGGACACCACCACCATCGTGGCCGAAGGCAACGAAGTGGCTGTCAAGGCGCGCTGCGAGCAAATCCGCAAGCAGATGGACGAAACCGACTCCTCCTATGACAAGGAGAAGCTGCAAGAGCGTCTGGCCAAGCTGAGCGGCGGTGTGGCCGTGGTCAAGGTGGGTGCCGCCACCGAGACCGAGATGAAGGACAAGAAGCTGCGCCTGGAAGACGCCATCAACGCCACCAAGGCGGCCGTTGAAGAAGGCATCGTTCCTGGTGGTGGCACTACGTTGGCCCACCTAGCCCCCGCCCTCGAGGAGTGGGCTGCGGCCAACCTCTCTGGCGAGGAGCTGATCGGCGCCCACATCGTGGCCTCCGCCCTCACCGCGCCTTTGATGCGCATCGCTCAAAACGCTGGCGTGAATGGCGCTGTCGTGGCTGAAAACGTGCGTAACAAGCCCTTCAACGAGGGCTACAACGCCGCCACCGGCGAGTACGTCGACATGCTGGCTGCCGGTATCGTCGACCCCGCCAAAGTGACCCGCTCCGGTCTGCAGAATGCCGCCTCCATCGCCGGCATGGTGCTGACCACCGAATGCATCGTGGCCGACATGCCAGATAAGAAAGATGCTGCTCCCGCCGGTGGCGGCATGGGTGGCGGCGACTTCGACTACTGATAGCGAGATGGGGCCTTTGTGGCCCCACTCCTTCATCGGCACCGAGGGCAGAGGATTTTCCTTCTGCCCTTTTTTTGTTCCCGTTCAGCCAAGTGGGTCTAGCCATCCCGGCTGTATCGGTTGCCACCTTTAAGAGCCCTTTTGGTAGCAGTTGCTACATGTCTTGGGTCCGTTGGCCTTCAGGGTGGCGCCTGCTTTTGGCTCAGCTGTGCCGCTGCTTTTTGCAACCGATCTGGCCCTTCGCAGTGCCAACAATGGTTTTGTGCTGGTGAGTGCTGCCCTGGTGCTGATGATGACGCCAGCTCTGGCCCTCTTTTATGCGGGCTTTGTGCGCAGCCGCAACGTGCTTAACACCATGGTGATGAGCTTCACCGCCATGGCCCTGGTGAGTGTGCTCTGGGTGTTGTTCGGCTACAGCCTGGCCTTCTCTTCCGGTAGCGGTCCCCTAGCTCCTTTCATCGGCGGGTTGCAGTGGGCGGGGCTCAGCAATTGGTCGGCTCCCTATGGGGATGGGCAACTCAGTCACGGCGCCGTTGCCCTGTTCCAGGTCACCTTTGCGATCATCACTCCTGCGCTGATTTCCGGCGCGGTGGTGGAGCGGATGCATTTCCGCGCCTGGATGGTGTTTCTGCTGCTCTGGAGCACCTTCATCTATCTCCCCCTGGCCCACATGGTGTGGGGACCAGGTGGGTTCCTGGGCAGTTCCGGCCTCGGTGCCATCGACTTCGCCGGTGGCCTGGTGGTGGAACTGGCCTCCGGTGTGGCCGCCGCCGTTGCTGCCCTGGTGGTGGGCCGGCGTCGCAGTGGGGGCGTGGGCTATGCCGCCCCACCCCACAACGTGCCCTTCATCTTGTTGGGGGCGGGCCTGCTCTGGTTCGGCTGGTTTGGCTTCAACGGTGGTAGCGGCCTGGTGGCCGGCAATTTGGCCTCCCTGGCCTGCCTCACCACCAATACCGCTGCCGCTTCAGCTGCCCTGGGCTGGATGCTGCTGGAAACATGGCAGCGCGGCAAGCCCACTGCCGTGGGTGTGGCTACCGGCGCCGTGGCCGGCCTAGTGGCGATCACCCCAGCGGCTGGCTATGTGAGCCCTCTGGCGGCTGTGTTGATCGGCTTTGCGGCAGCGCTGGTTTGCAGCTATGCCATGCAACTCAAGAACCGCTGGCGGCTAGATGACAGCCTCGATGTGCTGCCGGTGCATGGCGTGGCCGGGTTGCTCGGCACTCTGCTAACTGGCGTGTTCACGTTGAAAAGCCTCAATCCCGCTGGCGCCGATGGACTGCTAGTGGGCCAGCCAGGTCAGCTCTGGATTCAGCTCAAGGCCGCAGGATTCACCATTCTTTTTGTTGGAGTAGGCACGTATGTGATTCTTATACTGATTCGCCTGGTGATGCCCCTGCGTGTTAACGATATTCAGGAACAGCAGGGCCTCGATATCAATGCTCACGGCGAAGAGGCCTACAACAGCGAATACACCGGTTAACCGGAGATAAAATTGAGGGCTGCGCCGTTATTGCAGTAGCGCTTGCCACTGGGCTTAGGGCCGTCGTCAAACACGTGGCCCTGATGGCCGCCGCAGCGCCGGCAGTGGTATTCGGTGCGTGGCACAATCAACTTGAAGTCCACCTTGGTGGCGATCCCGTTGGGCAGCGGTTGCCAGAAGCTGGGCCAGCCGGTGCCGCTCTCGTATTTGGCCTTGGAGCTAAACAGGGGCAGGGCGCAGCCAGCACAAACGAAAGTGCCTGGGCGTTTTTCGCTATTCAAGGGGCTGGAGAAGGGCCGCTCGGTGCCCTCCTGGCGCAGCACGTTGTAGGCGGCAGGGTTGAGACGTTTTTTCCAGCTGGCTTCGCTGAGTTGCCAGGCTGGATCTTGGGCCTTGGAAGCGGCTTCGGCGCGGGAGACACCAGTGAAGAAGGCGCCCAGGCTTGATCCCAGGGCTACCAGCAGATTGCGTCGCGGCATTGGGGTCACAGACCTAACCGAGCCAGCCGGCGCTGAGCACAACGGCCAGGCCAAGAAAAATTGCCAGCAATGTCCAGCTGATGCGGTTGAGGGTGGCTTCGGCGCTACGGGCACTGGTGAACATCGATCCGCCGCTAGCGGCCAGCCCACCCATGCCATCGCCCTTGGGGCTATGGAGCAGCACGCTGATGATCAGCAGAACGCCACTGCCAATCCACACCCATGACAAAACTGAAGTGATCATGGGCCTCTTTGGATAGGAGCAGGTTAAACGCCCAGGGTCTGGGGGATGGGACTGGCTTCGGCTGCGGTGCCAGTTGCCAGGATCAGTGATTCACCGCTCATGGTTGCGGGCTTGGGCAGATTCAAGATTTCCAGCAGGGTCGGGGCGATGTCGGCTAAGCCGCCATGGTCACGCAGCAACACGTTGGTGCCGTGGCCGGGCAGCTTGCGTTTCTCGCCCTCCACCAAAATCACCGGCACGGGATTTGTGGTGTGTGCCGTCCAGGGGCGACCATCTGGGCCCTCCATCACTTCGGCATTGCCGTGGTCTGCGGTGATCAGCAGGGTGCCCCCCATGCGGTTGGTGGCCTCCATCAGCTTTCCTACGCAGGTGTCGACAGTGGTGATTGCTTCAGTGGTGGCAGCCATTTTGCCGGTGTGCCCCACCATGTCCGGATTGGCGTAATTGATTACCACCAACGAGTAAATGCCCTTTTTGATTGCTGCAATACAGCTTTCAGTGAGCTCGCCGGCGGACATTGCCGGGGAGAGGTCGTAGGTGGCCACCCGCGGCGAGGGGACTAGGTGGCGATCTTCACCAGGGAAGGCCTGCTCAATACCCCCATTCATGAAGTAGGTGACGTGAGGATATTTTTCGGTTTCAGCTGTGCGGAACTGGCGCAGCCCCGAGTTCGACACCACTTGGCCCAGTAAGCCATCGAGAGATTCGGGCGGGAAAGCCACCGCTACGGGCAGGCCCTTTTCATATTGGGTGAAGGTGACCACATCCAGGGGGTCTTGGCGCTGCCGGGCGAAGTCGTCAAATTCCGGCAAAACCAGGGCGCGGATCAACTGGCGCACCCGGTCGGGCCGGAAGTTGAAACACACCAGAGCGTCTCCGCTCTTGATCAATCCCTCCGCCAATCGCAATGGTTCGAGGAATTCGTCGCCGATCTCTTGGGCGTAGGAGGCGTGGATGGCGTTGACCGGGCTGAGCTCGGATATCTCGCTTGGTTCGGTTAAGAGTCGGTAGGCCTTTTCGGTGCGGTCCCAGCGGTTATCGCGATCCATGGCCCAGTAGCGGCCGCAGAGGGTGGCGATACGGCCGACGCCGGCGCGACTGATCTGCTCTTGAACCTGGGTGACGAATCGGGGAGCACTGCTCGGGTCCGTGTCCCGGCCATCGGTGATCACATGGATGCAGACATCCTTGAGACCGCGGCTCGCGGCCCATTGCAACAAGCCCCCTAAGTGGGTGATGTGACTGTGAACGCCCCCATCGGAGCAAAGGCCGATCAGGTGCAGGCAGCCGCCCTTGAGAAGTAGGCCGTCGGCTAAAGCATTGAGCGCAGGGTTGGCGGCCAGGCTGCCGTCCTTGACGGCTTGGCTGATCCGCACCAGCTCCTGGCGAATGATTCGACCGGAGCCGATCGTGAGATGGCCCACCTCAGAATTGCCCATCTGATGATCTGGCAGCCCGACAGCGGCGCCGCTGGCCTCAATCAGGGTGTGGGGATAGGCGTGCCAGAGGGCATCCATCACCGGGGTGCTGGCAGCACGAATGGCGTTGTGATCGGCTTCGTGGCTATAGCCCCAGCCATCCAATATGGCGAGTACAACCGGGGCAACGGAAGATGAAGCCCGAGAGGCCGATGCTGGACCTGGCGCCAGGGTGGATTGCTGCTGGGAGGGAATAGTCGTCACCCGTCTCACCTAGCGACGTTGAACCAACGCCTTCCAAATTCCAACTTACAATGCAAATGTGCTGCGTTCCCAGCTGCTTCCCTCGGAGTCAGCCTTTGGTCACACAGCCAACATGCTCTAGCGGACTTGCCAGATTCCCTAATGCATCGGCTCGAACTGCTCTCGGCCTTGGATTTGGGCCGCACCCTTGACAGGCTTGCGTCCCAGGTATTGGAAGGCGTTGCCGACAGCCGCTCCTTGGTGCTCCTCGGCATACCCACCCGTGGAGTGGCGCTAGCTGAGGTGTTGGCCTCACGTTTGGCAATTTTAGCCGGCCATCCGATCGACCAGGGCAGTGTCGATCCCACCTTTCATCGAGATGACCTGGAGCGAGTCGGCACCCGTCTGGGCCAGCCCACCGATTTGCCCGTGGCGCTGGATGGGCGCCAGGTGGTGTTAGTGGATGACGTGATCTTTACGGGGCGCACTGTGCGGGCGGCCCTAGAAGCCTTGCAAGCCTGGGGGCGGCCCAAGCGGGTCAGCTTGCTGGCCATGGTGGATCGCGGTCACCGGGAGCTGCCGATCCAGCCCGATTTCTGTGGGCGTGTGGTGCCCACCAGTCGCCAAGAATCAATCCAGCTCTGCCTACAGCAGATCGATGGCGAGGAGGGTGTGTTCCTGCTGCGGCCGGAGCTCTAGCGAGAGCGAAGCAAGCGATCAGGCGGGAGTCAGCTCATCGGAGCGGAAATGAGCTCTAAATTTGCCGAAGGCAACCACCACCGGCAAGGTTGGGCTGATCACCCGGCCCTTCCACTCGTTGAGCACGGTGACCACCTCACCCTGTTGCCCTTTGAGATCGAAGGCGACCCCGCGGTGCTGGGGGTGGTGGTAGACGACCACGCTTTGGGAGACCTGAACCTGATCACCTGGCTGCATGGCTCCAGAGCTTCATCGCGCGGCCAATCTTGTCACGGGCCAATCACCGCTTGCTGGATCGGCGCTGACAGGCCGTCTCTGGCCCGGCCTCAACCACCTGTCCACCTAAGGCCCGACAGGCCTCCTGGAATGCGGACCACTCGTCCATACCCTGGGAGATCCGTTGGCGCACCTGGGCATCGAGTTGGGCGGAGGGCACGGTGTGGGGCAGCTGGCCATGGGCGTCGTGTTCGCGCTCCTGCACTGACAAGCCCGCGATGCCCTTCTGCACCTTGGCTTGTATGGCGCGGCTCTGGGTTTTCCACCAGGGATGGTCGATGCGGGTGAGGGCCTCGAGGGCCTCCCACCAGCGCTTTTGCTCTGTGAGGCCCTTGGCCCGCTCCAGCTGCAGCCGGTTGCGAGTCCAGTTTTCGCTGAGTTTGTCGCCCAGGCTGTCGCCGTTGGCCCGGTGGTCATCGCCCATCACAGCCAGGATCTTTAGGGCTCCAGGTAGATCGCCCTCCTGGAAGCGGGTCATGGCGCGCTGCTGCAGGTTTTGCTGCCACACCAACAGCCGTTCGCGGTCTGCTTCGCTGCCGGCAAGGGAGTTCACCAGTTGCAATTGCAACTGCAGAGCCTCGCCCCAGCGCTCCTGCTGCCAGAGCTGGGCCGCTTTGCGACGCCGGCAGCTGCCCTGTTCGGCAGGGGCCTGACCCCCCATCCAGCGCAGGGCTTCGAGCTGCTCGCTGTAGCGCAGGCAGGCTTCTAAGTCACCGCTCTTTGCCGCCTGCTCCAACCGTTGCGGCAGCTGCTGCTCCCACCAGTAGGTCGCTCCAATGCCGCAGGCCACAAGACCCAGGGTGAGACCAAGCCAGAAACGGGGCAGCCTGTGGCGGCGTAGGGCCAAGGCAAATACAGAAATATGAAACTCAGTTTTATGGACGCTGCGGCCGAGATGCCGTCAGCTGAGGGCAGCGCTTGCGGCGTCCACTTGAATTTGCCGCCACTAATCCTCAGCGCACCGGGCCCAGTAGTTGGGCGGCACTGCGGCGACCGCTGCGTAGGTCCGTGACCTCCAGCACCAGCTGGCCTTGATCGTTGACGGAAAATGACAATCGCAGACAGTCCTCGCCAGGCTGACCGGGCACGTCGAGGGCAAGATCTGGGGGTTGTTCGCTCCAGGGCATCACGCGGGCTTGCCCCGCTGCTCGCGGCCGCAGCACCGGTAGCCCGGCCTCAAACACCACCTCGCTGCGCCTTTCGTTGTCTGGTTCCCCCAGCACGAGCTCCAGGCTTTTCTGGTTGGGGCTGCTGCAGGCCAGCACGATTTCCAGCGGCCGCTCACTCGGCCAGGTTTGCCCCGCCACAAACAGCGGTTGCCAGTGATGGCGGCTGGAGCGCTGATCCCAGCAGCGCAGGCAAATTCCGTGGCGCAAAACATCGCGTACCCGCACCCCCGGTGTGAGGGCCAGGGCCCCCAGGGCTACGGCCTCCACCGGCCGGCTTCCCTGCAGGGGAATGCCGCCGCAGCGCTCCTGCAGCCATTGGCGGATCAGGGGCATGCGGCTGCTGCCACCAACCGGCAGCAGGGCGGTGATCTGGTTTAGGGCCAGGCCATCGCGGCGGGCTCCCGCCAACACGACCTCCAACAGGTCATCGAGTTGGGCCAGCAAGCCCCTCTCCACCAACAAGGCGTCTAAGCGGCTGCGGCTCAGCCGCAGAGGTTGGGGAGGCAGGCCCGTTGGACTCCAGAACACCAGGGCCTCTTCTGCGTTGCTGAGCTGGCATTTGAGCGATTCAGCTGCCTCCAGCAGGGCCCCATCAAGGGGGGCTCCGGGACAAAGGTGGGCTGCGATCCAGCGATCTATATCCCGGCCTCCCAGGGCTACCCCTGCCTTGCCGATCACCCGGGCACAGCGCAGGGCCTGGCGACTTGAACTCAGATCCCGGCCGGCGAAGCGCAGCAGCTGGGCCATGGGCGCCGGGCGACCTTCGCCACCCTCTAGGGCCACCAGGGACAGGTCGATGGTGCCGCCTCCCAGGTCCACCACCAGCACCGTGCTGCCAGCAGGCAATCCCGCACCGATGGCTGCGGCGGTGGGCTCGTCCACCAGGGCCAGCTCAGGAACCTCTAACTCGCGGCAAACCTCTTGCAGCCATTGGCGGTAGCGGGGGTAGCTGTCTATCGGAGCGGTCAGCACCAGCCGCTCGGGCGCCAGCCCTGGCGGCAGGGCGGCCCAGAGCTGCCTCAGCAGCAAGGCTCCGGCCTGTTCTGGCCCCAGGGGCAAGGCAGGGGTTGGTTGGGGCGCCGGGGAGGGGAGCGCGCCAATTTGTCGTTTGAAGTCCCGATGCAACTGCGGGCCATCGCTGTGGGCCAGGCCCGCCTCCAATACCTGCCGACCGATCAGGGGCCGTGACATGGCTGGATCGCTGAGCCACAGCAGGGTTGGTACCGCAACCGGCTCGCTGGTGCTGTAAGGCGGCAGGGCCAGCAGCTTGGCCGCGGTGTCTGGCCCCTGATAGGCCACCACCGTGGTGCTGCTGCCTAGATCAATCGCCAGCGTGCCCCGCATTACACCCTTCTAAACGGGGAATTGCCGCTGTTGACCTAGGTTGAGGTGAAACAGGGGTGCCCATGCAGAGCGGTATTGACGTCAACCACAAGGAATTGGCCCAGCGGGCCGAGAGTCTGATCCGCCACACCAGCAACCGCTACCTCACCACGGTGAAGATTGCTTTTCGGGCTAAGCAGCGTCGTTTCGATGATTTTGACGGTCTGCTCGACGATTCGATGGTTAAACCCGTGCAGCGGGCCATCATCGAAATGAGCGACGAGCAGGACCAGCCAGATCTGCTGCCCGGCTGATTCGGCGGATGCTTGTTCAAGAAGGTGAGGGGTGGAGGTGGCTGGAGGATTCAGCCCGCCACCCCTTTTCTTTTGTGATTGGCGGCCAGGGCTGGGCCTTTGAGCTCACTGCGGAGGAGGCCCATGGGCTGGGGCTGGCTTTGGTGCAGTTGGTGCAAGAGCACCATGATCTGGCAAATCAGTTGATGCCTGAAGAGTCGATCAGCATGGAGCTCGAGCGCGGCCCTGTGTGGATTGCTTTGGAAGGCGACCGCAACTCCTGGTCGCTGCGGTTTGTGCTCACGCCTGGGGCTGATTGCCGTGCCGTTGAGGGCAGCTGGTTACCCGGGCCCAGCGCGGCTTTGGTGGCGGCCCTGGCTCTGTGGGCAAGCCAGCACGGTTGCAGCTGAGACCCAGCGGCAGTTGAAGCTGATCAGCACTGCTGATCATTGCCGTATTCCCGCACAGCCCCCAGATCGCCCTTGGTTTTGCTCAGTTTTTCCCCAGGTCAGTTGTTCAGAGGGGGCTTGCCTTCTAGAGCCTGGGGAGAAGTTCGCCGCCAGACCCTTTCCCCTTGACAGCGCCGGCCCCAGCCTCACCGCTTGGTCCAAAGGCGAAGGGGCCATGGCAAATGCCCTGGCAGGGCTTGGTTCTTAGCCTGGGAGTCTGGCCAGGGCAGCTTCGTCAGGCCATTTGACGGGCCCGGCTCGATGTGGAGAACTGGTGCCACACAAGTCCGTTATCTTCCATGGATCTGCAGAATCCCGTTCGAGCTCAAGCTCCCGTGGAGGGGGAAGGCTTGACGGTGAGCTTTCGCGCCGAGGTGCCTGAAGCCTTACTTGCCTCGATGCGTGGCTTTATCGAGCAGCACCCCAATTGGGATCAATACCGGTTGTTTCAAGCTGCCCTGGCAGGCTTCCTGGTGCAAAACGGCCTTGGCGATCGCGAAGTCACCCGCTGTTACCTGGCAAATCTCTTTCCCGCCCAGGCGAGCTTCAGGCAGCAGTGAGCTGCCCTCGGTCCTCCTGGCCGAAGAGTTGCTGGTAGGCGGCCGTGAGGGTGCAGGCCGCCATGGGCAAGGCCACCACCAGCCCGATGAGCAGCACCAGGAAGCCGGCTAGCACCATGGCCAGCAGCACCAGGGTTAGGCCAAGGGCCTGAAGCCAGTGGGGATCGGTGGCGGCCCGACCGTTGCGAAAGGCTGCCAGGGGGTTAAGCCCTCCGATAAGGGCCAGTGGCAGGCTGAGAATTTGATCGGCGCTCAAATAAACAATGGCAGCTAAACCCGCCACCAGCGGTAGGGGGGCTAGCAGAGGTTGGATCATCGTGAGCAGCCAGGAGCTCGCCTGGGCCAGGCGCACTATCAGTGCCAGCACCACCAGGATCAGCACCACGGTTCCAAAGCAGCGCAACATCGCTCTGCCATCGACCCGGATCAGTGCTCCCAGCCTGGGTCGCCCTTGATTGAGAGCTAGTTGGCCCCCCCGCATCAACCCCACCACCAGCCAAAGCCCGGTAAGGACATAGATGATCCAGGCCGCCACCGCCAGGGTGATGGCGACGGGGTCTGGCTTGCCCAGCAGCGACAACACCAGGCTGCTCTCGTAGCGATAAAGAAGCTGGGCCGCCAAATTGGCGCCGCCGCTCAGCAGGGTGAACCCCATCAGCACCCAGGGGCAGTGGCTGAAGGCAGCCCAGCCCCGTTCGACGGCGCTGCGGATGGCCAGGGGGGGCTTGGGGCTGATCCGGGCCAGTTGGCTCATGGCGACTCAAGCAACTCCAGCAGTCGCTCGGCACTGCTGGGCTCAACTGGCAGGATCGAAAGGCGGTTGCCCCGCTTCACCACCCCCAGCTGCTCGGGGCTGAAGTTTTCCCGCAAGGCATCAAGGCTGAGCAGTTGCTGGAAGTGGCGTAAGTAGCGCAGCCGGCAACAGTCCCAGCGGGGCTCTTGCCGGCTTGCGGCGGGATCGAAATATTTGGAGTTGGGATCAAATTGGCTGGGGTCGACAATCTGGGTTTCAACCACCTCCATCAAGCCCACAATGCCCGGTGGTTTGGTGTTGGAGTGGTAGAAAAAAGCCCTATCGCCAATTTGCATGCTCCGCATAAAATTGCGGGCCTGGTAGTTGCGAATGCCGTCCCATAGGGTGCTGCCCTCCCGCTGCAAATGGTCAATCCCGTAGACATCGGGCTCGCTTTTCATCAACCAATAGGCCATTGCCCGTTGCGGTCGCCTGGTGCGCGAATGTTAGGAGCTAGATAGCTGAACGCCCTTACAGCGCCATCACCAGCTGGCGGAAATGATCACCACGGGCCTCAAAATCGTTGTATTGGTCAAAGCTGGCGCAGGCTGGGGAAAGCAGTACCGCTAGGCAGCGATGGCTGCGGGCTAATTGGTCGGCCAGGGGGACGGCTTCAGCCAGGCTGTCGCAGCAGTGCACAACTCCGCTAAAGCCTGCTTGGCTAAGTAGTTGATGAAACTCTGTCTGGGCAGCTCCGTAGAGCACCACCGCTGCGGCTTTCTGTTGCAAGGCTGCCAGCCAGCTATTGGGATTGCCCTGCTTCGATTCACCACCGGCGAGCACTACTAGCGGACCGTCCAGGGCATGTAGCGCCACCTCGGCGGCGTCGTAGTTGGTGGCCTTGCTGTCGTTGTAGAAGCTGATGCCTTGCTGCTCGCGGATGCGCTCGAGCCGGTGGGGCACGCCGGTAAAGGAGCGGAAGGCTTGCTCCATCTGGGCGCCGCTCAAGCCGGCTTCGAGCCCGGCCGCAGCGGCCAGCAGCATGTTTTGGCGGTTGTGGGCGCCGGGCATGGCTAGGCAATCCGCAGCCATTAAAAGTTTGCCGGGGCCGGGGCCGGGGCCCGGGCCGCCGGGCTGGGTGGCTTGCCATACCTGGCCGGCTTCGATCCAGAGACTGGACTGGATCGTGGGGGGGAGATCCTCCCGGCTGCCGGCGGTGACCCAGATGGCCCGCTGCAAGCCGGCGGCATGGGCACGTAGGTCGGCGTCATCGGCGTTGAGTATGGGCGCCGTGGAACGCTCCAACAGGCTGCGTTTGATGGCCCTGTAGGCCTCAATAGTGCCGTGGCGCTCGAGATGGTCTGGGGTCAAGGTGGTCCAAATTCCCACCCGTGGTGCTACTTGGGGGGCCGATTCGATCTGATAGCTGCTGAGCTCCATCACCAGCCAGTTGGGTTGGGGATCGCCGCGCTCCAGTCGCTCCAGCACCAGCTCGGCCCCAGAGAAGCCCACGTTGCCGCCCATGGGGGCATCGAGCCCAGCGTGCTGAAGCAGGTGGCTCACTAGGTGGGTAACGGTGGTTTTGCCATTGGTGCCGGTGATGCCGATCCAGGGCACGTCGCCACTTGCTTGGAAAGCCAGCTCCATTTCGCCTTTGGTGCTTACTCCTGAGTTGCGCAGCTCCACCAGGGTGGGATGGTCCCAGCGGATGCCTGGACTCACCACCACGGCTGCGGGGGTAGTGCCAAGGGCGGCAAAAGCGTCGCCGTGGAGGGGCACGCCTAGCAGCACATCAATGCCTGCCTGGCGCAACTCGTTCGCTTTGGTTTCGAGTGCTGGGCTGGATTGGCTCTCAATCACCAGCACCGCATGGCCGAGATGGTTAAGCAGCCGAGCAGCACCAATCCCTGAGCGCGCAAGTCCAACAACAACGGTCAGTTCCCTTGTTGCACCTGCCATCTCGAAACTTAGGGCTAATACTGAACTTTTAAAATGGGCGATACTGGATTCGAACCAGTGACTCCTACCGTGTCAAGGTAGTGCTCTACCTCTGAGCTAATCGCCCCAGAAGCTTTTCCAGGTTACAGGTAGGCCTGATTCAGGTAATCCCTCAGCAGCGCACCAGCTCGATTCGCCAGCGCTCCCGCTTGGTTGCTGTGACCGTCTCGAGCTGCAGTTCGCCCCGGCCCTCAAGCTGCACCCGGTCTCCCACCGTCAGCGGCCGGCTGGGACTGCTGACTGGCTGCCAGTTGAGTCTCACCCTGCCTTGACGGATCAGCTCGGCCATGCGGTTGCGAGATAACCCGAATCCGGCGGAGGCCACCGCATCGAGGCGCAGGGAGGCTTCCACGGTTTGAAAGCGGCGGGGCAGGCGCGGCGCCGGCAGTTGCAACTCATGCAGGGGGCGGGCTTCTAGGGCCACCTCCACCGTGCGCACCATGGCCGTGCGGCCATCAAGGGCAGCGGCTTGAGCAGCCGTGAGAATTGCCTGGGCACCCCGGTCGCCTCGCAGCCAGAGATCGCCGAGCTCTCCCTCCGCAGCGCCGAGGGCTAGCAGGCCCGAGCGGAAGTCTTGTCGCTCAGCCGGGTCAAATAGGAAATTGCCGCCCAGCTCCAGGCCCATCAAGCCAGCGGCAACTTCATCGGCATTAATGGCTGCGTCGTGGCGCTGCAAAAGCAGCCGCTGGCGTTCAGCTCCTGGGTAGCCCCCCCGGCTGGCCATTTCCAGCTCGGCCAGGCCTGCCAGGCGCTCTTGGGCCTGCTCAAGCAACGCCCCATCAAGAAAGGGGGTCCAGACCGGCTCCCAGGTGCGCAGGGCCTGGTCTGCTGCAGCGATCACGGCTTCAAGGTCCCTAGCCATCGCCCAGTCGCACCACCGCCAGGGGTTTGGCCTGCTGCAGGGAGATCCAGGGCATATCGACGCCGTTAGCGGTTTCGGCCAGCAGCAGCCAGTTGCCTTCTTCCACCCGGTTGCGCAGGCTGCGGATGCGGTCGTCCTCTTCGGAGCGCACGCTCGCGGCGGCTGCAAAGCTGCCCATCCAGCCCGAACCCATGCCGAGCAGGGCGCCGATCAGGTGCTGGCTCCAGGCACCCGCAAAGGCGAAGGTGTCCAGATCGGTGATGTAGGTGAAGGTGAGGCCAGCCAAAAAGCCAAAGGGAATTAGCCAGCGCGCCATGCCCTGCTGGCGGGCCCGCCGAGCTACCGCAGGGTTTAGCCGGGCTACCTCGGCCATGGCCTGCTCTCCCTCGCCGACGGCCTCCAACTGCAGCAGCGGCGGCTGCAGCTCGGCCAGTCGATCCCGAAGCTGATGCAGCCTTTTGCGGTCGTTCAGAACTACCACCACACTCGTGCCCACGCTGCGCCCTACTCAGTGTTGTTGGGGCGATTCTCGCCGCTCACTACACTGCACGACCGGCTCTCCGCTTCGCACCGCCGGGCATGACAAAGGTTCTCGTTTCGGATCCCATCGACCAGGCGGGGATTGACATCCTGTCCCAGGTGGCACAGGTGGATGTGCGCACTGGCCTGCCCCCCGAGGAGCTCAAGGCGATCATCGGCGACTACGACGCCCTGATGATTCGCTCTGGCACCACGGTGACTGCCGAAATCATCGAAGCTGCCGACAAGCTGCGGATCATTGGCCGAGCCGGGGTTGGCGTCGACAACGTCGATGTGCCCGCGGCCACCAAGCGCGGTGTGCTGGTGGTGAACTCGCCGGAGGGCAACACCATCGCCGCCGCTGAGCAGGCCTTAGCCCTGATGCTGGCCCTGTCGCGCCACGTGCCCCACGCCCATGCCAGCACCATGGCCGGCGGCTGGGATCGCAAGAAATACGTGGGCAACGAGCTTTACAAGAAAAAGTTGGGCGTGGTGGGTCTCGGCAAGATCGGCTCCCACGTGGCCCGGGTGGCCAAGGCGATGGGCATGGACGTGATGGCCTACGACCCCTACGTATCTGCCGAGCGGGCCCAGCAAATGCAGGTGCGACTCCTGCCCCTGCCCGCCTTGTTTGCCGAAGCTGACTTCGTCAGCCTGCACCTGCCCCGCACCCCAGACACCGAGAACCTGGTGAACGCGGAGCTGCTCAAGACAATGAAATCGACGGCGCGGATCGTTAACTGCGCTCGCGGCGGCATCATTGACGAAGGGGCCCTCGCTGAGGCGGTCGAGAACGGCACCATCGGCGGCGCGGCCCTTGATGTGTACGCCAAAGAGCCCCTAGAGGCAGATTCGCCCCTGCGGCAGGTGAAGGAGCGTCTAATCCTCACGCCCCATTTGGGTGCCTCCACCGAAGAGGCCCAGGAAAACGTCGCGATCGATGTGGCTGAGCAGATCCGCGACGTACTGCTGGGCTTGCCTGCCCGCAGCGCCGTGAATATCCCTGGCCTCAATGCCGAGGTGATGGAGCAGCTCAAGCCCCATTTGCAATTGGCCGAAACCCTGGGTCAGCTGCTGAGCCAGCTGGCTGGTGGCCCGATCAGTGAGCTCGAGGTGCGACTCCAGGGCGACTTCGCCGCCCACCCGGCCCAGCCCCTGGTGGTGGCGGCCCTCAAGGGTTTGCTTTCCACCGCCCTGGGCGACAGCATCAACTACGTGAACGCCAGCTTGGAGGCCAAGGAGCGGGGCATCCACGTGGTGGAGGTGAAGGACGACGCCAGCCGCGATTTCGCGGGCGGCTCCCTGCAGCTGAGCTCCAAGGGCTCCAATGGCAACCACACCGTCACCGGGGCGGTGTTCGCCGAGGGGGAACTGCGGATCACCACCATCGATGAGTTTCCGGTGAACGTGGCCCCCAGCCGCCACATGCTGTTCACCCGTCACCGGGATATGCCCGGCATCATCGGCCAGCTGGGCTCCCTGCTCGGGGAGCACAACGTCAACATCGCCTCGATGCAGGTGGGTCGCCGCATCGTGCGGGGCGACGCCGTGATGGTCCTCAGCCTCGATGACCCCATCCCGCCCAGCCTGCTGGTTTCGGTGCACGCCATCAACGGCATTCAGGAAGCTCACCCGGTAACCCTTTGATGGCTGCTGCCCCGGGCTGGTGGCGACTGGAGCTGGCCTCCCTGCCGGAGCTGGAGGAATCCCTGCTTTGGAAGCTCGCTGACCTGGGCATACCTCGGGTAGCGGTTCAGCACCGCCCCGAAACCCCCAGCCAGCGGCAGCTGATTGCCTGGTTGCCGGCAAGCGATTGGCCTGAGCAGGAGCGGCAGCAGCTTGCTCTGGCTCTGGCGCCCCTGGCTGAGCCCTTTGGCTTGGCTCTGCCCCCGCTGCAGTGGAGTCAGCAGGCCGATGAAGACTGGAGCCTCAGCTGGAAGCAGCACTGGCAGGCCGATCCTGTGGGCAAGGGGCTGCTGATCCTGCCTGCGTGGCTGCCCTGTCCGCCCGAGCATGCCGAGCGGCGGCTAATAGCCATGGATCCGGGCAGTGCCTTCGGCACCGGCAGCCATCCCACCACCAGGCTGTGCCTGGAGGCCTTGGAGCTGCTGGCCGCCATGACGCCAGAGGGGCTGGCTGGCCTGCGGGTGGCCGACCTCGGCTGCGGTAGCGGCGTGCTGGGCCTTGCTGCCCTCCGGCTGGGTGCGGCCTCTGTAGCAGCGGTTGACACCGATTCTCTTGCAGTGCGAGCCACTACCGACAATGCCGCCCTCAACGGCCTCACGCCTCAAGTGCGGGTGCAACTGGGCTCGGTTGAGGCCCTGGCTGAGCTGCTCGAGGGTCAACCGGCCGATCTTTTGCTCTGCAACATCCTTGCTCCGGTGATTCAGGCCCTTTGTCCAGCCTTCAGCACCGTGCTGGCCGCCAACGGCGTGGGTCTGCTCAGTGGTCTGCTCGTTGACCAGGCTCCGGCGTTGCAGCTGGCCCTGCGGGACGAGGGCTGGCAGGCCGAACTCACGGCCGAACAAAGCCAGTGGGGCCTGATGACGATCCGGCGTGTCGCATAAGGCACGCTGATCTGTGCCTTCAATTTGATTGGCCTTCCAGCGTTCTGGCCGCCAAATCGACAGTTAGGGCGTCCGGCGGATGTATGAAGGGCGAGTCCTACAGGCCCGGCTTCCGGGTGCCTGTGAGCCCCAATCTTTTTCATGGCTTCCTACAAGGTCACCCTCATCAGCGAGAGCGAAGGCCTCAACAAGACCATCGAGGTTCCTGATGACCAGTACATCCTCGACGCTGCTGAAGAGCAGGGTGTTGATCTGCCCTACTCCTGCCGCGCCGGCGCTTGCTCCACCTGCGCAGGCAAGCTGACCTCCGGCACCGTCGATCAAAGCGACCAGAGCTTCCTCGACGACGACCAGATAGAAGCTGGTTTTGTGCTCACCTGCGTGGCCTACCCCACCAGCGACTGCACCATCAAGACCCACGCCGAAGAAGAGCTCTATTGAGCCCCAGATCAGCCTGCGCAGGCTCGGCAAATCCCGGACCTGCGCTTGAGCAATCTGAACTTCTCTGCCACCCTTAGGGGTGGCTTTTTGCTGTCATCCCCGAGCCGCAGTTCTGTGTCAGCCCAGGCACCCCCTTCCCGGGGCAACGTCGCAGCCCTGCTGGAGCCAGGGAGCGAGCACACCAGTCCCGGCGGCCACTACAGCTATCGGGTGCTAGGCCCCTGCTGCCGCCTGTTTGATCGCGAGGAGTTGCCCTGGCCCTGCTGTCGGTTGGCCTGGCGTAGCAAGGAACCAAGCTGGCGGCGCATCGGTCGGCGCTTTGTGCCCGATCTGGCTTCCCGCCGCTGCCCGTCCTATGCCGTTGAACTGCTGCAGCCCGGCGCCCGCCCCACCCGCACGGTGATCACCCTGTTCCCGGTGCGGCTGGGCTCTCAGTTGCAGGAGTGGTGGTACAGCAAGCTGCCCACCTCCTTAGACCTGGCCAACTGCAAGCCACCGCCTTTTATGGCCAAATAAAAAGCCGGTGCTAGTGCACCGGCAGATCTGAGGCTAAGAGCAGATTTGAGCCTAGAAGTAGATCTGAACCTAGAAGTAGATCTTGCCGCCGCCCCACTGGATGCCCTGAACCTTGGGGGCCACCAGGATGTAGCCAGCCATCAGGCGCAGGTCCTCGTCGTCGAGGTCGCGCATTTTGACGAAGATGTCGCTGCTGCGCATGCTGGGGTGCACGTCAGCAATGCTGTATTCCCCGTCGTAGGAGGTGGGGTCTTTCATGTAGTCCACTAGGGCCTCCACGCTGTCCCGCGAGGGCGTAGCCAGGGCCAGGGTCTCAGGGTCGAGGCCGACGTTCTGATTGGTTTTGGTGATGCCACCTGCATGGCACTCGCCGCAGCTGCTGTTGAACACCTTGCGACCGGCCTTGATCTCCTGCTCGCTGAAGGTCACCAGGGTGCCGTCTGGCGTGGCGGGCACTGTGAGCTGCTCGGTGGTCCAGGCCGCTGCCAGAGCCGGGCTGCCGAAGCCCATGAACAGCAGCAGGGCCAGCATGGTTCGAGCAAGAACGCGAACCGCCTTGCGGAGGGCAGCCGAGGGGAAGGAGGAGGCCATTGGAAAAAGCCGGCGGGTAGGCGGTAAAGACCGCATCGGAGACCTTGTATCACGGGGAAAGGGCCCTCCGCAGCCGATTAACGCGAACTGTTGCAGGGCTAGGCCGTGGCCGGTTCGGATGGGGTGATGTCGAGGCTGAGGAAATCCTTGGCCACCAGGGTGTTGGCAAAGATGGATTGGGCTTCCGCTACCAGGTCGTCGGGGGTCATCGGATTGCCTGGCATATAGCGAGGGCTCAGGTGGGTGAGCACCAGTTGCTTGACGCCTGCCTCCAAGGCGGTTTGGGCCGCCATCGTGCTGGTGGAGTGCTGGCGCTGGTAGGCAAGCTCCGCTTCGGCGTGGGAAAAGGTGGATTCGTGGATCAGTAGGTCAGCGCCGCGGGCCAGCTCCACCGCCGCTTCGCAGAACACGGTGTCGGTGCAGTACACAACGCTGACCCCTGGGCGATCGGGGCCGCAAAGGCTGGCGCCATTGATGATCCGGCCGTCTTCGAGGCTGATGTCGCGCCCAGCCTTGAGCTCGGCGTAGATCGGCCCTGGCGGGATGCCGAGCGCCTTGGCTCGCTCCACGTCGAAGCGGCCCGCCCGCGGCTTCTGATCGACCCGGTAGGCGTAGGCAGGCACCCGGTGGGTCAGCGGCGTGCAGCGCACCGTGAGGTCGTCGTCATCGAGCAGCAGGGCGCCACTCTCGGCAGCCGATCGCACCCGGTGGGTGCGAAGGGGGTAGCTGATCCGGGTGGAGGAGGTGCGCAGCACCCCTTCGAGGTAGTCGCGCAGGGGATCGGGGCCGTAGAGGTCGATGCCCGTACAGGTGCCCGCTAGGCCGAGGCTGGCCAGCAGGCCGGGCAGGCCAAATACATGGTCGCCGTGCATGTGGGTGACGAAAATCCGCCGCAGCTGGCTCACCCGCAGATCGCTGCGTAGAAACTGGTGCTGGGTGCCCTCGCCGCAGTCGAACAACCACAGCTCGCTGCGCTGGGGCAGACGCAGCGCCACGGCTGAGACATTGCGGCCCCGGGTGGGCACACCGGAGCTGGTGCCTAAAAAGGTGACCTGCACGGTCGTGCTGCCTCTGGCGCATGTTGCCACGCCGGGCACAATGGGCCTCCTGAGTCGGGAGAAGCAGTCGCCGTGCCTGTAACCCGCTTTCCCCTGGTGTCTTTGCTGGCAAGCGCCCTGGTGCTGGCAGGGGCTGCTCCGGGACAGCTGCGGGCCCAGCAGGCCAACCCGCCGGTGCGGGTGCTGTTGCTCGAAACGGTCAAGCTGACGCTGGCGGCGCCTCAGCAGCCCTTGGTGTTGCGGGCCGGTAGCCAGCGCTGGTCGCTGGCGCCGCTGGAGCCGGTGGTGTTGCAACTGGCTGCTGGCAGCCTTGTGCTGGAACGTGCCGGCGGCGTGGAGCGACTGCCTGCGGTTAGGGAGCTCTGGCTGGAGCCGGCAGCCCAGTCCGCAGTCCCCCCGCTGGATTTGCAGTTAAGCCCCCAGGAAGGCGCCGATTTTCAGCTACAGCAGCGGGGCTATCGCGGCCGACTGCAGGTGCTGGTGGGCAGCTCAGCCCTACAGGCCGTTAACCATGTGCCCCTCGAGGCCTACCTGCCCAGCGTGGTGGCCAGCGAGATGCCGGCTAGCTGGCCCCAGGCGGCCCTGCGCGCTCAGGCGGTGGCCGCCCGCACCTATGCCCTGCGTCAGCGCAAGCCAGCTGCCGCCTTTGACGTGAGCGCCACGGTTTCGAGCCAGGTTTACAAGGGCGTTGAGGCGGAAACCCCTTCAACCCGTCAGGCGGTGATTAGCACCCGCGGCCAGGTGTTGATGTTTGGTCCCAGCTTGGCCAATACGGTGTTTCACAGCAGCGCCGGTGGCAGCACCGAAAACAGCGGCGATCTCTGGAGCCAGCAGCTTCCCTACCTGGTGAGCGTGCCCGATTTTGATCAGCACAGCCCGGTGCACGCCTGGCAGTTGCGCCTGGAGCCCGAGCAGCTGCAGAAGGCGTTTGGCGAGATCGGCGGTGCCCAGCGCATCGATGTGCTCGCCACCACCGGCTCTGGTCGGGTGCGCCAGGCGCGGGTTACTGGCCCTGCCGGCACCCTGGTGCTCACCGGCGCCCAGCTGCGCAGCCGCCTGGGGCTCAAGAGCACCATGGTGCGCTTTGAGGTGCTGGCCCCAGAGCTGGCGGCCCTGCCCCCTTCCCTGCCGGCCCTGCCGCCGCTGATGCCGCGGGCAGCCGAGCAGAGTGGGGCAGACGAGCCTGCCATCAGCCCGGATCAGGTGCCCGTGCAACTGCCGCCACCTTCGCTGCTGGCGATCGGCCGGGGCTTCGGCCATGGTGTGGGCATGAGCCAGTGGGGCGCCCATGGCCTGGCCAACCGGGGCCAGAGCTACGAGCAGATTTTGCATCACTACTACCGCGGAACCGAGTTGCGCCCCTACGTCAGCCCCTGAAGTTGGAGTTGCGCTGCCTCGTTGATGGGCCTGCCGTGGCTGCTGCGGTGGCGGCCCGCCTGCTGGAAGAGCGCCTGCACCGGCCCCGGCTTCCCCTGGGACTGGCCACGGGCCGCACCATGGAGCCCGTCTACGCGGCCTTAGTCCAGCAGCTTGAGCAGCTCAGTGGGGCCCAACAGCAGGCGATCCGCCAGGACTGGCTGAGCTTCAACCTGGATGAATATGTGGGCTTGGCGCTCCACGATCCGCGCTCCTTCAAGGCTTTCATGGCTGCCCGGCTGCAGCGCCCCCTGGGTTTGCAGCCTGAGCAGGTGCTGCTGCCCGATGGCCTGGCAAGCGATCCCCAGGCTGAGGCCAGGCGCTACGGGTCCGCCCTCGAGGTTGCCGGTGGCGTGGGGCTACAGCTCCTCGGTCTGGGGCTAAACGGCCATGTGGGCTTCAACGAGCCCCCCTGCGGGGCTAAGGCCCACTGCCGCTGCCTGACCCTCAGCGCCGCCACCCGGACCCAGAACGCTGGCGCCTTTGGCGGTGATCCCAAGGCGGTGCCGGCCCAGGCGATCACGCTTGGATTGGCGGAGATCCTTGCTGCTGAAAGGATCCTGCTGGTGGTCACCGGGGCCAGTAAGGCCGCCATCTTGAAACGGGCGTTGCAGGAGCCCCCCTGCCCTGAGGTGCCAGCCAGCTGGCTGCAGCACCACCCCCGACTGGAGGTGGTGGCCGATCGGGCTGCCCTAGGGACGCTCCTGCAGGGCCGGTAGCTGCCATTGCCCTGAAAGGGCCGACTGGCCTGGCCCATAGAGACGGCCCACGAAGAAGAAGGGTCCAGCAGGAGCTGGCAGCCAGTTGGAAACCTTTTTTGGGCCAGGGTTTTCATGCTGGAGATAGATCTCCAGGGAGCCATCTGCCCCCAGCTTCAGGCCCTCAGTGCGATCCCCGATCGAATAGCGGTTGATCGGATTGGCCACCAGCAATCGCTGGGGGAGTGAATACATCGTGATCGACCAGAACTCACTCACCGGTGGCAGCTGGCCGGCGGGGAAGCGCAGCACCCACTGGCGGCGGCCGTCCAGCACCTTGCCGTCGGGGCCCGTCTGCTGGCTGGCGTAGAAGGCCTCGGCACTGCTGTTGCCATAGATCCCCAGCATCGCCCCCATGGCGCGGTAGGTGAGGTAGTCGGGCCCCAGTTCTTCACGGCTGCCGAAGAAGCCTTTGGAACTGCTTTGGGCCAGGGCCTTGGTGCGCAGATTTGTAGCGGCGGCAGCCACCCCGGCCTCGATGGCGCTGCGGGTGGCGGGAGTCAGTTGCTTGGGGTCAAAGGGCCGCCCTGGACCGATGCCGATGCGGGTGAAGCGGGTCATCATCTCTCGCTCCGACGGCACGGTGGGCATGAACGGCAGCAGGGCGTTGAGGTAGCCGATGAAGCCGATCCCCTCGGCCTTTGCCGTATCCCAGGCGGGCCAGTTCACCGGCGGAGCGGGCTTGGGGGGCTTGGTCCCTTCGAAGCTCGAAAGGGGGATCAGCTGGTATTTCGCCTGCAGCGCCTGCAGCGCTGGGATGTCGCCGGGCCCGTTGAGCTGGGTGCGGGTGAGGCTGCCCACGAAATCTGTTTCGGCGCGGAACACCTTGGTGATCCCCTTGGGCACGCTGCCCTGCCAGCGGGGGCCGGCAAACAAATAGGTGCCGGCGCCGCGCCCCGTGGACCGCACGCCGGTGTAGGCGAAGTTGTGGGTGTACAGGTCGACCCACTGGTTCACGTAGTAGCGCGGTGCCGGCACGGCTGGCAGCTTCAGCACGATCGGTTCGGCCCGCAGATCCAGCCAGGTCCAGGAATAGGGCGTGTCGTTGTTGGGGGTGACGATGTCCGTGTCGGCCGGAGCGGCGGAGCGGCTGTAGTGACGGAACCGGTTGAAGCCGCCCACATAGCCCGGAAAGGCTTTGTTCTGGGTCTGGTTCCAGAAGGTCTGATAGCCCTGCAGGGGGGCATAGGCGTAGAGCCAGGCTTCCGCGGCGATGGCCTTCACTTCGGCGGGGGTGGGGGCTGGTGCCACAGAGGCGGCTAGGGCTGTTCCCGGCGCGGCGCTGGCCACTGCCATCAGGGCGAGGATCAGCCCCAGGCTTCTGGGCGGACGCTGGTTGCTGGTCTTCATGGCTGGATCGGGGTGATGTCGTTGAGCTGCCAGGTTTTGGCGAAATAGGGCTCGGTGGGGCCGTAGAAGCGGAAATAGGCGAACCAGCCTTTACCTGGTGTGGTTTGGATCCAGTTCTTGGCGCCAGCAGTCCTTATGGGCCCGAAATCCACATCCACCGAGCCGTCGGCGTTGCTCACCAGGTCGCTCTTCCGGGAGCTGAGGTCGGCGGCGCCCTGGGGGGTGATCAGCGGGCCGCGGCTGAGGTTGTCGTAGAGGGTGATCGACCAGAACTGCTTCACCGGCGCATTGGCCGGCACGCGCATGCGGTAGCTGCGGCCGCCGTCGAGCCACTGGCCCTTGGCGTCCTTAGAGGCCTCCAAATACACCTGGCCGAAGCCCACTACCCGGCCCTGCATCCCCACCGACATGGCGATCGCCTCGTAGAACCAGGAGCTGCGCTCGTCGAACTGCACGCGGCGCTTGTCGGGCGATTCCTGATCCAGATCGAACAGAACCGCGTACTCCCAGTGCTTGCCGGGGTACACCGTGGCGCCTGGGGTGCGCTTGTCGTAGGCGATGGTGCGGGCCATCAGGTCGCCCAGCTGGGCCGCCTCGCCCAGGATCCGCGCCTGGCGCGCATCGGGTTTGAAGGCCTGGCCAGGCGCAATGCCCAGCGGCGACAGCATCCCGAACATCATCCGGTCGCGCGGCGCGACGGGCTCGTTGGCGTAGAGCTCACTGAGCAGCCGCCAGTAGGAGAGGTCGGCGGGCTGGGCCGATTGCCAGGGGCGACCACCCACCTCCTCGTAGCGGGACACCGGCGGATTGGCGCGCTGGTTCCAGCCGTAGAGCCGGTGCTGGCGCACGGTGGCCTCGGCCACGGCCTTGTCGGGGGCCAGGCCGCGGGTGCCGAACCACACCTGGTTGCTGGGGGAGCGGAAGATCCGGTAGCCGGGCGCCACCACCTCCGGCCCACCGGGGGAAAGGATCAGGTATTTGCCTCCGACCCCCTTGTCGGGCCCGGTCTGGCCAAGGTCGGTGATCGGCTGCTGCCAGATGTCGAGCACACCGCCGGCTGTGAGCCCGGCCGGCACCTCCACCACCAGCGGCCCCTGCTTGGCCAGATCCCAGAAGCTGAAGGCGTAGAGGGTGGTGATGTTGGGGGTGAGCATCCCCGCCTTGTCCTGCAGTGTGCGGTAGAGCAGCACATCGCCGTTGCGCACGCCCATGGTTTTGGCCTGGGCGTCGTAGAGGGCCTTGTAGCCCACCGCCGGCAGGGCCCAGAGGTAGGCCTGGGTGGCGCGCTGCAGGTCGAGGGCGTCGTAGAGCTTGCGGGCTGTGGCGGCGGTGGGGTAGCCGTTCTCCAGTTGCAGCCGTCCCAAAGCCGGCATGTCCACGCTGGTTTTGGCAGAAGCGGTGGGTGCGGCCTGGGCCAGGGACGGGCTGCTCAGGGGAGCCAGCAGGGCCAGGATTCCCAGGGCGAGCGCTGCGGGGCGGACAGGGGGCATTGAGCGGGATGCTGGATGGGTCGCGTAACACTTATTAGTGAAGAACCTCGCCGCTGTCTGCCGCCGAGTCACACAAAGTCGTGTGGCGGCTGAACGATGAGCCAGTCACGATTGTGTGAGGATTTTTCATCGACCTTGTCTATGACAACCCCTCCAGCTCCGCCCGCTTCCGGTGTGCGCAGCATTCCGGTTCGGACTGCTCACGGCACCTTTGATGTTTGGACACGTCGCAGCGGTGCGAGCCCTCACATCAAGCTGTTGCTGCTCCATGGCGGACCGGGCTGCACCCACGAGTATTTCGAGGTGTTTGACAGTTTTCTGCCCCAGGCAGGAATCGAGCTCTATTTCTACGACCAGTTGGGTTCGCATCACAGCAGCCAGCCCGATCACGCTGATCTGTGGGAGATCGAGCGATTTGTCGATGAGGTGGAGCAGGTGCGCCAAGCCCTCGTTCTCGATGGCAGCAATTTTTTCTTGCTCGGTCACTCCTGGGGCGGAATTCTGGCGATTGAGTATGCGCTGCGCTACCAGCAATATCTGAAGGGATTGATAATCTCCAACATGGTGTGGAGTGTGCCTGAGTACAATTGCTACGCTGAAGAGCGTTTTCTCCGTCAACTGCCAGCGGATGTCCTGGCCGAGCTCCAGGCTATCGAAGCTGCCGAGGATTACGACAACCCTCGCTACATGGAGTTGTTGATTCCGAACCACTACGAGCACCATGTGTTGCGCCGGCCCTATGCGCAATGGCCCGATTCGGTTCTGCGTGCATTTGAGCACCTCAATCCAAAGGTCTACATCCCCATGCAGGGACCCAGTGAGCTGGGAGCCCGTGGCAAGTTGGCCCAGTGGGATCGCAGGGCTGATCTATCCCGGATTGAGGTTCCCACTCTCACCATTGGTGCCGCCCACGACACCATGGATCCCCAGCAGATGGCTGCCATGGCCGAGGCTCTGCCGCGGGGTTCCCATCTCCACTGCCCGAATGGAAGCCATATGGCGATGGTTGATGACCAAGTGGTTTATATCCAGGGTCTGATCGATTTTTTGCGGCGGGTTGATGCCCAAACGATTCGAAAGAATCATTAAGTGGGTTGGCCAGTGCCTGGCACCGCTGCCCTCAGCCCATCACCTCTGCCCTCAGCCCATCACCTCTGCCCTCAGCCCTTCGTCGGCCTCCAGGTTGCTGGTGACGCTGCGCCCATCTTCCAGGTCCTCGAGGGCATCAAGCATGCGCAGGCAGGCGCGCAGAGTTTCGGCGTCGCTTATCGGGCAGGCGGTCTGGGGAATCCAGCGGTGTTCCCAGCCCACCACTACCCAGCCCTGCTGCCGCAGGCCGTCCTGCAGGGCCTCTAGGTCGGCGAAGGTGCCGCACACCTCCAGCCCCCCTTCCTCGAGGGGGGTGTAGCTCAGGGCGGCGGGTCCGCCCTGCTCCTCCAGGGCCAGCAACCCTTCCAGCAGGACTTCTTCATCGATGGCTTGGCCATTCCCGGCGGCTAGCTGCACCACCGAGCGCTGCTCAAACAGGTAGCCCACACAGCCGGTTTCGCCCAGGTTGCCGCCGTGTTTGCCGAAGGCCAGGCGCACCTCGGCGGCAGTGCGGTTGCGGTTGTCGGTGAAGGCCTCCACCAGCACCGCCACGCCGCCGGGGCCGTAGCCCTCGTAGCGCACCGCCTCGAAGGTTTCGCCAGCGCCACCGCCTTGCCCTGAACCCTTGGCGATGGCGCGCTCGATGTTTGCGTTGGGCACGCCTGCGGCTTTGGCCTTCTCGATGGCGGTGCGCAGCTGGAAGTTGCCGGTGGGGTCGGCCCCGCTTCGGGCCGCCACCATGATCTCCCTGCCAAGCCGGGTGAACACGGCGCCGCGTTTGGAATCCACCACGGCCTTGGTGCGTTTTATCTGGGCCCACTTGCTGTGGCCGGCCATCGGGGTGCGGGGGGAGAGGGGCGGGGGGCTACCCGGTTGCGTTGAACACCAGCTTGGGCTGCAACAGGCCGCCTTCACTGGTGCGAGCCATGCCAGCCAGGTTGCCATCCGGCCCCAGCACCGCCACCGGCTCTCCCGCCTCCAGCGACAGCCGATGGTCAAGGGCGCGGCCGCAGCGCCAGCCTTCAAGTTCTGCATCGAGTAGCTGCCGTTGGGGTAGGTGCCCCAGGGCTGCCAGCGGATTCAGCAGGGCTGGCAATGGCGCCTGATCGAGGGCTTCCAATGGCACGGCCTGTTCGAGGTCAAAGCCCAGGGCCTCGCTGCGGCGCAGCCGCGCCAGGGCACCACCGCAGCCCAGCGCCTCGCCCAGGTCGCGGGCTAGGGAGCGGATGTAGGTGCCGGCTGAGCAGCGCACCAGCAGCTCAAGCCTGGCTGTGGCGCCATCCCAACCGAGCAACTCCAGTCTCTGGATTGTGACCGCTCGGGGAACCAGCTCGACCTGCTCGCCCTGGCGCACAAGGGCATAGGCCCGCTGCCCCTTCACGTGCACGGCTGAAACCTGGGGGGGCACCTGGTCGATCCTGCCCCGAAAGCTCGCCAGGGCTGCCTCCAGATCCGCTGCCTCCAAAGCGGGCACCGCAAAGCGGGCCAGCACCTCACCCTCCAGATCGTCGCTGACGGTGCGCAGCCCCAGTTGCACCACGCCCCGATAGGTCTTGTCGCCCTCCAAGTAGGGCAGTAGCCGGGTGGCGGGGCCTAGGGCGATTGGCAGCACCCCGGTGACGGCTGGATCCAGGGTGCCGCCATGGCCCACGCGCTTGAGCTTGTAGGCGCGCCGCACCCTGGCGACACAGGCGTGGGAGGTGAGCCCAGCCGCCTTGTCGAGCACCAGAAAGCCGCAGGGCTGGTCAGCCATGGATCGGAGCGTCACCCTTGCAGCGTCCCATGTTCAGCTCCAATGACCCTGCAGCAGCGCCGCGACCTGGCGTTTCTGGTGCTGGCTGGGATCTTCCTGGGCACCATGGGCATGCTCAACATCCTTGGCCTCACACGCTTTCTGCAGTTAGGCACGATTGGCTCCTGGCCGATCGTGGTGGCGGTGGGGGCCCTGCCCTATCCGATCACCTTTCTCTGCACCGACCTGATCAGTGAGCTGTGGGGTGAGCAGAAGGCCTCCCAGCTGGTGTGGGTGGGTCTGCTGCTAAACGGCTGGATTGTGCTGATCCTCTGGCTTGGCGGCATCCTGCCGGGGGTTGCCGGTGCGCCGGACGCCACCTTCTTCGAGGTCCGTCGCTTGGCATTCGGCGCTGTCGGGGCCTCGATGGTCGCCTACCTGGCGGCCCAGTTCACCGACGTGCGCCTATTCCATTTCTGGAAGCGCTTCAGCGGGGGCAAGGCCCTATGGCTGCGCAATAACGGCTCCACCCTGGTGAGCCAACTGGTCGATACCAGTGCCGTGGTGCTAATTAGTCATTACGCCAGCCATGTGCTGCCGGTGCGCCCCGGCGAGCCGGTGGTGCCCCAGTTGGCCTCCTTCATCGCCAGTGGCTACCTGTTCAAACTTGTGGCAGCCCTTGCTGACACCCTGCCCTTCTATGGCCTGGTGGCCTGGCTGCGGCGCTGGTTAGAGGTGCCGGGAGAAGGGGCTGAACTGGTGGAAGAGGCCCGTATCGGGGCTGGCTCCTAGGTTGACCCCCATCTAAAGGGCAAGGCAAGGCATGGGCGCGGTAGGGGAGCTGGAGTTGGGGGTGGAGCGCTTCTTGGCTGATGGCTTCGCCCTGCGCTCCCAGTTGGCCAGCTTCCTCGAGATTTCCCCCGAGGAGCTGGAGTGCCGCCTGCCCTGCAGCACCGACGACCTGGCCGCCCTACACCCCGGTGCCTTTGATCCAGATCAGGCGGGTCGCTTTTATGAAGACACTGTTGGCACCGGCCATCTGCTGGAGTTGGCGGCCTGGCACCTAGGCAGCGCCGACTACATCGCCGACACCCTGCGGCTGCAGCAGCGCTTTGCCCGCGGCCAGGTGCTCGACTTCGGCGGCGGCATCGGCAGCCATGCCCTGGCGGCCGCGGCTCTCCCCGAGGTGGAGCGGGTGTGGTTTGTGGATCTCAACCCCCACAATCGGGCCTTTGTGCAGGCTCGCGCTGCCGAGCTCGGCCTGGGCGCCAAGTTGAGCTGCTATCGGGATATGGCTGATCCGGCCCTACCCGGGCGCTTCGACACGATCGTTTGCCTGGATGTGCTGGAGCATCTGAGCGATCCTGCCGCCCAGCTGGCCCTGTTTGCCGAGCGCCTCGCCCCAGCCGGCATCGCCCTTCTCAACTGGTATTTCTTCAAGGGATTTCAGGGCGAGTACCCCTTTCACTTCGATGCCCCAGAGCTGGTGGAGGCTTTTTTCCGCACGCTGCAGAGCCGCTTTCTCGAGGTGTTTCACCCTTACCTGATCACCACCCGGGCCTATCGGTTGGCTTGAAAGGGGCCGTAACGCTGGGCATTAAAAAGCCGGCGGAGGTCCGCCGGCAGTAAGGAATCGCTTTATGGGGTTGGGGCTAATTCAGCCGATGGCAACGTTGATGCGCTTGCGGTTGCGTAGGCCGCGCTTGATGCTTTCGAAGTTGACTACGCCATCCACCAGGGCGAAAAGGGTGTCGTCGGAGCCGCGGCCAACATTGACCCCGGGCAGCACAGAGGTGCCGCGCTGGCGAATCAGGATGGAGCCGGCGCTCACGGTTTCACCGCCGTAGCGCTTGACGCCGAGGCGCTTGGAGTTGGAATCGCGGCCGTTGCGTGTTGAGCCTGTGCCTTTCTTGTGGGCCATGGATCGGGGGTGTCAGCGAGTGGATATGGAGATTGAAAAGGGTGCAGAAAAAGCTCAGGCCAGAGCCTTGCCACCTAGGGAAATCGATTCGACCATCACGCGGGTCAACTCCTGGCGGTGACCGTTCTTGCGCCTGGTTTTTTTCTTAGGGCGCATTTTGTAAATGATGATCTTGGGGCCGCGGCGATGGGCCATCACCTTGAGCTCAACACTGGCTCCCTTTACGTACGGCTGGCCCAAGGTCGTGGTTTTGCCGTCGTTGATCAGCAACACGTTGTCGATGGTCAAGGTGCCGTCGACATCGATGCCAAGGCGGTCGAGGTCGTAGTAGCGGTTCGGCTGCAGCCAGAACTGTTGGCCTGATGCCTCAACAATGGCGTAGGCGCCACTGGTGGGGGCCTCTTGGGGAGCGGCCGGTTCGGCGCTGCTCTTGGCTGCGGATTCGGTGGTAGGGCTCATGGCGGCAGGAGCGTGGCCAGGCTGACGGAGAACTTTTCAAGCCAAGGGTTTCAGCAAACCCATAGCCCGAAAAGTGACTCGACGTCATTCGGCCTGGCGCACAATCGAAAAACAAACAATAATCCTCTCGTCTGGCCCTTACTTTCGTCAACATTTAGGGGCCCTTCCCGCGGGTTGCCCCGCTGCCAAAGCGGTCTATGCCCGAACCGGCCCTCACCATCGCTTCTCTGATCCGAGATCCCAGCCTGCAGCAAGCCTGCTCCCGCTGGCTGCTTGGGGGGCGTTGCCGCATGGTCTGGGTGGATCCCTCAACCAACCCCCTGGTGGAGCTAGAGCAGCGACGGGAGGAATTCGACGCCGTGCTGCTGGAACAGGGGGCCCTCAGCCCAGAGGACTGCCGTGCCTTTGGGGATTTGGGACTGCTGATGCCGGCGGTGGTGATCGGGGGCGTGGGAGGCCAGATCGAACTCCATGAAGCGGAGGTGCACTTGCCCCCCGATCAGCTTGAGCAGCTCAGCTACAGCGTGGATGCGGCTGTCTCCCGCTACTTGCGCGAAGGCCTAGCCGGCTCCGAGAGCTCGCCTGCTGGCCAGAGAACCGAAACCCCCGATCGCTGGAAGCTGGCCAACCGGCTGAAGGGCCGCGTCGGCTTTGTTGGGGTTTTCTACAAGCGTGATCCAGCCCGCTTTCTACGTAACCTGAGCCAGCAGGAGCGCGAGGATCTGATCCATTCTCTGGAGCGCACCTATCGAGACCTGCTGCTCAGTTATTTCCGGGATCCGGCGGCGGCAAACCAGGCCTTGGAAAGTTTCGTCAATACGGCTTTTTTTAGTGATTTACCCATTACTAAAACTGTTGAGATTCACATGAATCTCATTGATGGTTTCTCCAAGCAGCTCAAGCTGGAAGGGCACAAGAACGATTTCCTCCAGGATTATCGGCTGGCCCTGCTCGATGTGATGGCCCATCTTTGCGAGATGTACCGCCGCTCCATTCCACCCGATGCGCCTTTGACTGGTTTGCCGGTCCAGGCGTCCGGCCAGCCCACGATGGCTTGAACCAGGAGGTTTCTTAACCATGACTCCACGCAAGACCTACATCCTCAAGCTCTACGTGGCGGGCAATACGCCCAACTCGATGCGTGCCTTGAAAACACTGCGGAATATCCTTGAAACGGAATTCCGGGGCGTATATGCCCTCAAGGTGATTGATGTGTTGAAGAATCCTCAGCTGGCTGAGGAGGACAAGATTCTCGCAACCCCCACTTTGGCCAAGATCCTGCCGCCACCAGTACGCCGAATTATCGGCGATCTCTCCGACCGGGAGCGGGTGCTGATCGGGCTTGATTTGCTCTACGAAGAGCTCAGTGAGGAGGTTTTGGAAGAGGAATTATGTGAAACCGACGGCATGGCAAATCCGTCGGTTTCGGTTCCTACAGATCCTCTCCCTTCTCTTGAGCCGCTGCCCTGAGTAGTTTTTCTTCAGAACTCTTCCCTCGATGCAGGAACCAAGCCCCACTAGCAACCCCCTGATGCAGGTGCAGAAGCTCCCGACTGGGATCGAGGGCTTCGACGACGTGTGCCACGGCGGCTTGCCCATCGGCCGCTCCACCCTGATCAGTGGTACCTCAGGCACCGGTAAGACGGTGTTTTCTCTCAACTTCCTATACAACGGCATTCGCCAGTACAACGAACCAGGAATCTTCGTGACTTTTGAAGAGTCGCCTCTGGATATTCTGCGTAATGCGGCGAGTTTTGGCTGGGATCTGCAAGAGATGGTTGAGCAGGATAAGCTCTTTATTCTTGACGCCTCGCCGGATCCGGAAGGTCAAGATGTGGCGGGGAGTTTTGACCTGTCCGGTTTGATTGAGCGGATTAATTATGCAATTCGCAAGTACAAGGCCCGTCGAGTGGCGATTGATTCGATTACCGCTGTATTCCAGCAATATGACGCGGTTTCCGTGGTGCGTCGGGAGATTTTCCGCCTTATTGCCAGGTTGAAGGAAATTGGTGTCACCACGGTGATGACCACCGAAAGGATCGATGAATACGGTCCGATTGCTCGCTACGGAGTGGAAGAATTTGTTTCTGACAACGTGGTGATTCTCCGCAACGTGCTGGAGGGGGAGCGGCGGCGACGCACCGCGGAGATTCTCAAGCTGCGCGGCACCACCCACATGAAGGGCGAGTTCCCTTTCACTATGGGTAGCCACGGCATCAGCGTTTTCCCGCTGGGAGCCATGCGTCTCACCCAGCGCTCCTCAAATGTGCGGCTCAGCTCCGGCGTGCCCCGGCTCGACGAGATGTGCGGTGGCGGCTTCTTCAAGGATTCGATCATCCTCGCCACCGGTGCCACGGGTACGGGTAAAACCCTGCTGGTGTCCAAATTTGTCGAGGATGCTTGCCGCTCCAAGGAGAGAGCAATTCTGTTCGCCTACGAGGAGTCCCGCGCCCAGCTGCTACGCAATGCCACCAGTTGGGGTATCGATTTTGAGCAGATGGAGCAGGACGGCCTGCTCAAGATCATTTGCGCCTATCCCGAGTCCACGGGTTTGGAAGATCATCTCCAAATCATCAAAACTGAAATAGGCCAGTTCAAGCCATCGCGTATGGCGATCGATTCCCTAAGTGCCCTGGCCAGGGGCGTGAGCCACAATGCCTTTAGGCAGTTTGTGATTGGCGTTACTGGTTATGCCAAGCAGGAGGAGATTGCCGGCTTCTTTACGAACACCTCCGAGGAGTTCATGGGTAGCCATTCGATCACCGACTCCCATATCTCCACAATTACCGACACGATCTTGCTGCTGCAATATGTGGAGATCCGCGGTGAGATGGCCCGTGCCTTAAACGTGTTCAAAATGCGCGGCTCTTGGCACGACAAGGGCATCCGTGAATTCGTGATCACCAGCAATGGCCCTGAGATCAAGGATTCCTTTTCCAACTTCGAGCGCATCATCTCCGGGGTGCCCCACCGGATCACCACAGACGAGCGCAGCGAGCTCTCCCGTATCGCCCGCAGCGTCGCCGACGACGAGATTTAAATCTCGGCCTGGTCGTAGCGGCGTCGCTCGGCCAGTAACCGCAATTCGTCCGTGTCGGAATTTTCTAGAGGTAGGTCAAACCAGAAGGTGCTGCCTACCCCTAGGGCACTGGCCATGCGCACCTGGGTGCCGTGTTTTTCGAGGTTGCCACGCACAATCGATAGGCCTAATCCCGTGCCAGCTTCGGTGTGCACGGAGTTTTCAACTCGATAGAAGCGATCAAAAATGCACTCCTGGTCTGCATCCGAGATGCCGCAACCGCTGTCGGCGATTTCGATTCGAATCCGGGGTAGGGGCGAGGTGAGATCACAGCTGGGGCTGTCGCCCCTGGGTTCGTTGCCCGGGGTCAGCACGCAGAGATCGGGCCAGGGGTAGGCCCGTAATTGCAGCCGCCCACCCTTGGGGGTGAACTTGAGGGCATTGCCCACCAGGTTGTCGAAGACCTGCAGCAGCAGGTCCCAGTTGCCGAGGATGCGCGGCAGCTGGGGATCTGCTTCAAAGGCCAGGGAGACGCCCTTTTCATCAGCATTGAGGCGGTAGGTGCGCAGGATCTGCTCGATGGCTGGGGCCAGCTCCAGCGGCTCTAGGTTCCATTCCCGCTCCGACTCCAACCGGGATAGGTCGAGTACGTCGTTGACAAGCCTGGTGAGCCGGTCGGCTTCGGCGTTGGCGATTCCCAGAAATTCGCGCTTTTCCTCCTCGCTGAGCTGGTCGCCAAGGTCGTGGAGGGTTTCCACGTAGCTCTTGATGTTGCAGAGGGGCGTGCGCAGTTCGTGGGAGACATTGCTGATGAAGCGGCTCTGGGCGGCATTGAGCTCCACCTCGCGGGTTAGGTCTTGGATGGTCATGGCGATGCCCTTGAGGCTTTCGCCGCTGGCATCACTCACCGACTGCAAAACGATGCGCAGGGTGCGGATCGGTTCGCCAAAACTGCAACGCACATCGGCGCTTTCACGGTCGCGGCAGGTCACGCTGTCGAGGGCTGGCTGCACCTCCATTGCCAGCCGTTCGGGCAGCTCGGCAATCAGGTCGTTGCCTTCGAGGTTGCGGCCCTCCCAGCGGAACAGGCGACGGGAGGTGGGGTTGGCCAGCACAATTGCGCCCTCGGCATCCAGCAGCACTGCCCCATCGGCCATCTTGGCGATCAGGGACTGCTGCTTCACCTGGGCGGCGGTGAGCTCTTCGATGTTTGCAGCCTTGTAGTCCTCAAGCTGGGAGGCCATGGTGTTGAAGCCGTCAAGCAGCTCCCCCAATTCCCCGCCCACCGGCAGGGCCAGCCTGGTTTCGAAGTTGCCGCCAGCGATCGAGCGCACCCCCTGCAGCAGCTCTTTCACAGGGCGGGTGATGGTGAGGGCATTGAAAACAGCCCCCAAAATCACCAGCACCCAGATTGAAATGAACACAGCCACTGTCACCTCCCGGGTGAGGGCGGCACTGGCCAGCAGGGTCTCATTGGGATTGATACCCAGGGCCAGCACGCCGAGATAGCGGCCGTCACTCACCATCGGCACAAACACATCCGTCACCTGCCCGCCCGGGCTTAGGTGCTGACGGATCAGGGGCGTATCAGGCCGTTTCTGTAAATCTGAGGGCAATTCTAGGCGGCGGCTGAGCAGCAGCTCGCTGCTGCCTGAGCTGGCGCCGATCGGAATGCCTAGGTAGATCACCCCTTCTGGATCGGCGAAAAAGATGTAGCGAAGACTGCGGCTGGAGCGCCAGAAACGATCTGCTACCGCCGCCAGTTCCCGGTCGTTGCCCTCCGCCACCAGGGGCGTGATGTTGGCCGAGAGCAGCAGGCCTAGATCTCGGGCATAGCGGGTATCGCTCAGCTGGGCATCTCTCTGGATGCCGTTGAGGGCCAAAAAGGTGATGCCCGTCATCAGCAGGCTCACCACCAGGGTGGCCACCGCCAGCAGCTTGGTCTGCAGGCTGAATTCCGCCCACCAGCGGCCTATGGCCTGGCGCCAGCTCATCGGTTGCGCACCTGATGGCCGATGTCCCGGCGGAAGGTCATGCCCTCAAAGTGCACCTGGGCTAGCCCGGCGTAGGCCCGCTCGAAGGCGGTATCAAAGTCGTCGGCCTGGGCCACCACAGCGAGCACTCGGCCGCCGCTGGTTAGGCAGCGGCCGTGGTCATCTCGGCGGGTGCCGGCATGGAACAGCTGCAACTGGTCGGTGGGCTGCAGGGCGCTTTCGATGGGATCGTCGCGGCGCAGCTCCCCCGGGTAACCCTCCGCAGCGGCGATAACGCAGGCACTGCAGCCGGGATGGATGGTTAGGGCTGGTGCTTGGTCGAGGTTGCCGTTGGCGCAGGCCAACAAAATTTGGGCTAGCTCCGGCCCCAGCAATGGCATCAGGGTTTCGCACTCCGGATCGCCGAAGCGGCAATTGAATTCGATCACGCTCGGTCCGGCTGCGGTGAGCATCAAGCCGGCGTAGATCACGCCGCGGTAGTCGATGCCTCGAGCCCGCAGGGCGGCCACGGTGGGCTCGAGCACCCTCTGGCGCACTTCCTCTAGGCCGGACGCATCCAATAGGGGAGCCGGGGCGTAGGCACCCATGCCGCCGGTGTTGGCGCCGGTATCGCCCTCGCCGATGCGCTTGTGATCCTGGGCAGTGGGCAGCAGCACCATGCGCTGGCCATCGCAGAGGGCGAATACGGAAACTTCGGGGCCAACGGTGCGCTCCTCCAGCACCAGGGAGGCGCTTGCCGCTTCGGAGCCGGCCGCCTTGGGCCCAGCGCCGAAGCGGCCGGCAAAAATCTCCTCGATGGCGGCCCGGGCTTCCTCAACGCTTTCTGCCACCGTGACGCCTTTGCCGGCGGCCAGGCCATCGGCCTTCACCACCAGGGGGCGCCCTTGGGTAGTCAAAATTTGCAGAGCCTGCTCGCGGCTGTCTGCGGCCCAGTAGCCGGCAGTGGGAATGCCGGCCTCCTGCATCAGCGCTTTAGCCCACTGTTTACTTGCCTCCAGCTGCGCCCCATCGGCCCCCGGGCCAAAGCAGGGGAATCCCGCGGCGCGCAAGCTGTCGGCCAGGCCAGCAGCCAGGGGGGCTTCTGGACCCACCACCACCAGTTCAATTGCTAGGTCGCGGCAGGTGGCCTGGAGCCCGGCCTGGTCGGATTCGGCGATGGCCAGTTGCTGGCAGCCCGGTAGGTCGCAGCTGCCCCCATTACCAGGGGTAATCCAGACCGCCTCAACCCCTGGCGAGCGGGCCAGGGCCCAGCCCAGCGCGTTCTCGCGGCCACCTGCCCCGATCACCAGGATCCGCGCGGGTGTTGGACAGGAGGCAGGGGGCATGGGCCAGACGGGAGGTGGGAGGTGAGCGAAAGCTCTTCTAAGTTGAAACGTGCTGCGGGGGGCCGCCAAGCCCTGTTTCTAGTCATGCCGGCAATACCAGCGCCATTCTCCCCCCGGGCCCGGCTGTTACCAATTTTTGGCGCTGCGCTGGCTGGCCTTATGGCCGCCGCCCCTGCCCCAGACGCGCAAGCCAAAACCAGTGTTGCCAGCGCTGATCCAGCCCTGATTGCCCTGCTGCGCGATGGAGATCTCAATGCCCTCGACGCTGCCTGTGTCACCGCCGTGCGGCGGCGCGATGGGCCGCTGTTGCGCCAGCTGCAACAGCGGCTGCTCTCCATCCACCCAGCCCCCCAGCCTCTTGCGGTGGTGCTGGCTAATGCCCACAGCTTGTTGAGCTGTCAGGCCCCTGACGGGGCCCTGCAGGTGCTGGCGCGGGTGGGGCCGGCAGCGGGCGCTGAGCGGACCCAGTGGCTGGTGCTGCAGTGGCGTGCTGCCCAGGCGGGCTTGCACCACCAGCTGGCGGCCGATGCCCTCGAGCGGCTTGCGGCTGGAAACCTGGGGCAGTTGGCGTTGCTGGAGTTGCCGGTGGGCGAGAAAAAGGACGGCACCCGGATCAATCGCCCAGCCCTGGATCTGTTGGCGGACCATCTTGAAAGCCTGGGTCAACGGCAACGGGCCGCGGAGGTGTTGGTCAGTAGCTCCCAGCCCGGTGCGGCGACGGCGGCCCGGCTGGCTAAGGCGGTAGCGCTTTTTGGAGCCTTACCAGCGCTTGAGCAGGACCGGCTGCTGGAGCTGGCCCTCGAGCAGGCGGCATCCTCTGGCAGCTGGGGGCTGGTAGCTGAGATCCTCGACCAGCAGCTGGCCCTGGCTGGCGGTACGCCGGAGCAGGTCGCCCGGGCAACGGAGCGGCGCGTGCGCCTCAGCGCCCGTATCGACGATGCCTACGGTGAGTGGCTGTTGCAGCGGCGGGATCCAGCTGCCCTGTCCCGGCAGGGTGATCTGGAGCGTCAACTTCGCACCCCCCGCGCCCCTGGTGGCCATACCGCCGCACAGCAGTCCCCCGATCCTCAGCCATGACGGCCTACACACTTGGTTCCCTGCTTTACGAAGGTAAGGCCAAACGGGTATTTGCCACAGATCAGCCCGACTTGGTAGCGGTCGAATACAAGGACGATGCCACTGCGTTTAATGCCCTCAAAAAAGCCCAGCTGGCTGGGAAGGGAGAGTTGAACTGCCAAATATCGGCTTTGCTTTTTGAGCATCTCGCCGCACGGGGCATTCCCACCCACTACCTCGGGGTGGAAGGCAGCCGCTGGATGCTGGCCCGTCCAGTGCGGGTGATCCCGATTGAAGTGGTGATCCGCAACGTGGCTGCGGGCTCGCTTTGCAAGCAGATGCCCATCGCGCCAGGCACGCCCCTGGAGCCACCCTTGCTTGATCTCTACTACAAGGACGATGGCTTCGGAGATCCCCTGCTCACCGAAGCGCGCCTTGGGCATTTGGGCCTGGTTACGCCCGAGCAGCGCTGCCAACTGGAGGAGCTGGCCCGTCAGGTGAATCGGGAATTGCTGGCTTTGTTTGATTCTATCGGCTTGCAGCTGGTGGATTTCAAGATCGAATTGGGGCATACCGCCAGTGGTGAATTGGTGGTTGCTGATGAGATCAGCCCTGATACCTGCCGTCTTTGGGATCGGGCGGTGCTGGATTCTCAGGACCGGATTTTGGACAAGGATCGATTCCGACAGGATTTAGGCGGCGTTGTCGAGGCCTACGGGGAGGTCCTCAAACGGGTCCAAGGGGCCTGTCCTCCACCCAGGGTCTACCGGTAAGGTCAGCGCAATTTGCGGCCTGTCCGCTCCGCTACCCCTTCCCCATGGCTGGTTTGCTGAGTTTGAAGGCTGTTTGGCCCCTGATGGGCGCCGCCCTCCTCTCGGCGAGCCCTGCCCTAGCCCAGCCTGCATCGCAGCAGGTGGACAACCCATTGGCGGATCCGGCCAGCCAGGCGCCCGCGCCCACCAAGCCCGTCCCCCAGACACCATTTCCAACTCAGGCCGCCCCGGTAGCCGAGCCTGCTGCCAAAGCTGAACCCAAGGTTTTGATCGCCGAGGTGGCGATCGAAGGCCTCCAAGACCACCCTGAACGGGAACGGCTGGAGCTGGCCGCCTACGCTGCGATGGCGGCCACCCCAGGTTCGCGGGTTACCCGCAACGAGCTGCAGACCGATCTATCAGCGATCTATGCCAGCGGCTGGTTTTCCGATGTGCGGATCCAGCCTGTAGATGGTCCGCTGGGCGTGCGGCTGGTGGTGGTGGTGGTGGCCAACCCGGTGCTGCAGCAGGTCAAGCTCGATCCAGCCGACCTGAAGTTGCCGGAGCAGGTGGTCAAGGACACCTTCGCCGCTGACTACGGCAAAACTCTCAACCTCAACACCCTGCAGACCCGCATGCAGGAGTTGCAGCGCTGGTATGCCGATCAGGGCTACTCCCTGGCACGGATCACCGGTCCTAGCCGGGTGAGTCCGGAGGGGGTGGTGGAGCTGCTGGTTCGCCAGGGCACCGTTGAGGGGGTTGAGGTGCAGTTCCTCAATAAGGAAGGCTCTGCCACCAACGACAAAGGCGAGCCAATTCGGGGCAAGACCAAGCCCTGGGTAGTGACCCGCGAGGTGTCCATGCGCCCTGGACAGGTGTTCAACCGGCGCGAGCTCGAGGAGGACATCAAGCGCATCTACGGCACGGGCCTTTTCAGTGATGTCAAGGTGACTCTTAAGCCGGTGCCGGCCGAGCCTGGCAAGGTGGTGATTGTGCTTGGCATTGTTGAGCAGTCCAGTGGTTCTTTGTCAGGTGGCCTGGGCTACAGCCAGAGCCAGGGTGTGTTTGGCCAGATCCAGTTGCAGGACAGCAACCTCTTTGGCCGGGCTTGGGACCTCGGCACCAACATCTCCTACGGCCAATTCGGCGGCCTTGGTGATATCACCTTCACAGATCCTTGGATCAAGGACAACAAATATCGAACTTCCTTCCGGGCTCGCTTCTTCTTTAGTCGCGAAATTCCTCAGCTATTTCAAAGTGAAAATACAACGTTTAGCTACCAACTTAGGAACTTCGATGGAGCTGATTTTGATGTTGTGACTAGTCGCAAGGTCAACCCAAATGGTACTGAAACTATCAAGACAAACTTTGATACGGTCGCGATTCAGCGTATTGGGGCGAACGTTCAGCTTGTGCGTCCCTTGAATGGTGGTAACCCTTACAAAAAAGCTCCTTGGAATCTGATTTTGTCATTCGGGGGCCAGGAAGTTACCCCAATGGACTTTTCGGGAGGTAAGTATTCTTACGGTGTGGTCGGGGCTACTAAATCGCCGACTCGTGTGCCGAGCAACCAGGTTATCTGCCTCGCCTTCAACTGCGCTTCTGAAAACCAGCTGGTTAGTTTTAGGGTTGGTACTACGTACAGCACCCTTAACGACCCCCGCAACCCAACAAAGGGTAACTTCCTGAGCCTGGGCACTGAGCAATTTATTTCTGTTGGGGAAAACTCCCCAACTTTCAATCGCATTCGGGGTACCTTCACCCACTACATACCTGTGGAGTGGTTGAAGATCTTCAAGGGCTGCCGTCCCAAGCCCGGTGAGACCAAAGATTGTAAGCAGGCATTGGCTTTCCAAGTTTCAGCTGGGACCTTGGTAGGCAGTGACATTCCCCCTTACGAAGCTTTCTGCCTGGGTGGTGGCAATTCTGTGCGTGGTTACTACGACTGCGATTTAGGTGTTGGCAAGAGCTTTGCTGAGGCAACAATTGAGTATCGATTCCCGTTGTTTAGTATTGTTAGTGGTGAGATATTCTTTGATGCTGGTACCACTTTTGGGACCCAGGGAGATATCCCTGGTAACCCTGGCGGATTGCTTGGCAAAAGTGGTGAGGGCTATTCCCCGGGAGTTGGCTTAATCGTGACTACGCCAGTGGGCCCCCTGCGCCTTGAAGTTGCCACCCAGGATTTCTCCAGTGATTGGCGCTTCAACTTGGGTGTGGGCTGGAAGTTCTAGTGGCGCAATGGCCAAGTGACTATTCCGGTGCCTGGACTCTGAGCCAGTCGGTGCAACGGGAGGGGGTGGGCTTGCACAGCGGGCAGCAAACCCAGGTGCGTTTACAGCCATCACAGCGCCCGGGCTACTGGGTGGGTTGGCTGGATGCCCCGGAGCTCCCCTTGATTCGTTTGGCCCCGGATCAGGTGAGCGACACTCAGCTTTGTACAGCTTTGCGGCTAGACCAACGTCGCCTAGCCACGGTTGAGCATCTGCTGGCTGCCCTGGCCGGCACCGGTGTTACCCAAGCTGAAATCCTCGTGAGCGGCGAGGAGATCCCCTTACTGGATGGATCGGCGCTGCCCTGGGTGGAGGCGATAGATGAGGCGGGCCTTCAGGCGCTGCCCTATGCGTCAGCGGCGCTGGAGCTTGAGCTGCCGCTCACTGTTAGTAGTGGAGTCAGCTTTGCCACTGCCTTGCCCCATGTCGGCTTGCGGCTTGGTGCGGCGATTGAATTTGCCGATGCGGCCATTGGCCGCCAGCTGTTTTCAATCGATTTGTCACCTAGCGCGTTTGTTGAGCAGATTGCCCCGGCCCGCACCTTTGGGCTGCGTTCCCAGGTGGATCAGCTGCGGGCGGCCGGTCTGATCCGGGGTGGCTGCCTTGAGAATGCCCTTGTATGTGACGGCGACAGCTGGCTCAATCCGCCGCTGCGGTTTGTGGAGGAACCGGTGCGCCATAAAATCCTGGACTTGTTGGGAGACCTGGCGCTAATCGGATTGCCTCGAGCCCAGGTTTTCGCCTATCGCGGCTCCCACGGGCTCCACACATCTTTGGCTGCGGCCCTGGCCGGCCTGGCCAGCACCTCCCCCTCCAGTTCTTTCGCCAGTTGATGCCCTTGTCTGACACCAGCCCACCGCTTTCTGAGCCCGCCGCGCCGGCGTCCTTGGATCCCCGAGCTGCGGTGATCCTCACCAGCGAGCAGATTCAGGGACTGCTGCCCCATCGCTATCCATTCGCTTTGGTGGATCGGGTGATTGAGCATGAGCCGGGCAAACGCGCTGTGGCGATTAAAAACGTCACCCTCAATGAGCCCCAGTTTCAGGGCCATTTCCCCGGTCGCCCCCTGATGCCGGGAGTGTTGATCGTTGAGGCCATGGCCCAGGTGGGCGGGTTGATCGTTACCCAGATGCCCGATCTGCCCAAGGGCTTATTTGTGTTTGCCGGCATCGATGGGGTGCGGTTTCGTCGTCCGGTGGTGCCTGGCGACCAGCTGGTAATCACCTGTGAGTTGCTGAGCCTCAAGCGCCGCCGTTTCGGCAAGGTCAAGGCAGAAGCCAGCGTGGATGGTCTGCTGGTTTGCTCCGGGGAACTGATGTTCTCGCTGGTGGACTGATGGCCACGACCATCCATCCCACGGCTGTTGTCGATCCCAAAGCTCAGCTGGCTGAAGGTGTTGAAGTTGGGCCCTACGCCGTGATCGGCCCCCAGGTGGAGCTCGGTGCTGGCTGCCGCATCGGGCCCCATGTGGTTCTCGATGGCAGGGTGCGCATGGGCCGCGATAACCGCATATTTCCTGGGGCCTGCATCGGCCTCGAACCCCAGGATCTCAAATACACTGGTGATCCCACCGAGGTGGTGCTGGGCGACGAGAACACGATCAGGGAGTGCGTCACCATCAACCGGGCCACCACTGGCCACCAACAAACGCGGCTTGGGAGCGGCAATTTGTTGATGGCCTATTGCCATCTGGGCCACAACTGTGAATTAGGCGACCGGATCGTGATCGCCAATGGGGTAGCCGTGGCCGGCCATGTGGTGATCGGCGATCGGGCTGTGATTGGTGGCGTGCTCGGTATTCATCAGTTCGTGCATATCGGTACCCTGGCCATGGTGGGGGGCATGAGCCGTATCGAGCGTGATGTGCCGCCATTCACATTGGTGGAGGGTCATCCCTCCCGTGTCAGGGCTCTCAACAAAATTGGCCTCCAGCGCAGCGGCCTATTCGATCAGGACGGCGGCCGACAATTTGAGCAACTCAAGCAGGCTTGGACCCTGGTTTACCGCAGTGGCATCACCCTGGCTGAAGCCCTAAGCCAGTTGCGCTCCCAGCCCCTGGGCGGCGCCGCAGACCAGTTGTGCAGTTTCCTAGAGGCCTCCATTGGCCCCTCCCGCCGCGGGCCGATCCCGGGGACGCGCTGATGCTGCGATTGCTGGTGAGCACCGGTGAGGTGTCTGGGGATTTGCAGGGATCGCTGTTGGTAAAGGCTTTGCACGAGGAGGCCCGGCGCCGCCAGCTCAATCTCGAGATCGTGGCCCTTGGTGGCGAGCGCATGGAGCGCGCCGGTGCGGCACTGCTGGCTAACACCACCCGGATGGGTGCTATCGGATTACTGGAGGCTATTCCCTTTGTATTGCCGACCTTGAGGTTGCAGCGGCGCTTGAAGCGTTGGTTTCGCCGCGACCCTCCCGATGGCGTGGTGCTGATCGACTACATGGGCCCCAATGTGAGCTTGGGGCTGCGGCTCAAGCGCAGATTTCCCAAGGTGCCCGTCACTTACTACATAGCCCCGCAGGAGTGGGCATTCAAATTCGGCAACGGCGGCCGCTCCAATCTGATCAGCTTCACAAATCAGATCTTGGCGATTTTTCAGGAGGAGGCCCGCTTCTATCGCTGTCGTGGCGCCAATGTCACCTATGTGGGCCATCCCCTGCTGGACACCATCGGTGAAGTGCCAAGCCAGCAGGAGGCCCGCCGTCAGCTTGGGCTGCGCGGTGATGCGCCAGTGCTGCTGCTGATGCCGGCATCGCGGCGCCAGGAGATCCGCTACATGCTGCCCCACATCGTGGCGGCGGCTGCCGAGCTGCAGCGCCAGCGGCCCGAGTTGCAGGTGGTGGTGCCGGCGGGATTGCCAGGCTTCGAGGCCCATCTGGCGCGGCAACTTGGCCAGGCAGGGGTGCGGGCGGAGATCATTGCTGCCGCAGATTCAGACCAGCTCAAGGCCTGCCTCTGCGCTGCCGCCGATTTGGCCTTGGCCAAATCGGGCACGGTGAATCTGGAGCTGGCCCTGCGGGGTGTGCCCCAGGTGGTGGTGTATCGGGTCAGCCGGGCGACAGCCTTCGTGGCTCGCCACCTCCTGCGGTTCAGCGTGCCCCACATCTCCCCGGTAAACCTGGTGCTGGGAGAGCGGCTGGTGCCTGAGCTGCTGCAGGAGGACCTCACGGCTGCGGCAATCGTGCGCGAGGCCCTACCCCTGCTTGAGCTTGATGCCAGCGGTGGGGCTCGCCAAACCATGTTGGATGGATACCGGCGGCTGCGATTGGAATTAGGTGAGCCGGGCGTCACCCAGCGGGCCGCATCCGCCATCTTTGACCAGGTACTGGAAGCTCGATGAATACCCGCCCCCCCACTCTTGGTGCCCGTCCCCTGGCCTGGCTGTTGAGCCTGCTGCTCCTGCTTTGCGCTGCCCCAGCCCCAGCCATGGCTGCCAATGCGCCTCAGGAAGCGGTGCTTGCTGGCGGTTGTTTCTGGTGTTTGGAACACGACCTCGAAAAGCTCCCAGGGGTTTTGGACGCTCAGAGTGGTTACAGCGGTGGCGCCGGAGCTAACCCCACCTACGGCCAGGTATCGGCTGGGGGCAGCGGCCACCAGGAGGTGGTGCGGGTGCGGTTCGATCCTTCCCGGATCAGCTACGCAAGCCTGCTGCGCTCCTACTGGCGCAACATTGATCCTTTAGATGGTGGCGGCCAGTTTTGCGATCGCGGCAGCTCCTATCGCCCGGTGATTTTCACCAGTGGCGCCGATCAACAAAACCAGGCCCAGGCAAGCCTGCGCGCCGCCGCCGCCGAGCTGGGCCGTCCGGTCGCAGCCCTGAAGGTGCAGATCAAGCCGCTGAATCGCTTCTGGCCGGCAGAGGCCTACCACCAGAACTATGCGCAGCTCAACAGCGTCAAATACAACTACTACCGCTGGGCTTGCGGCCGGGATCGGCGGCTTGATTCGGTGTGGGGCAAGCGCGCTCGCAGTGGGGCGGCTTGGGCTTCTGGCAGCAAGTCCTGACTAGCGATCGCTCCCCTGGGAGCGCAGACAGCCAGGAATTGCGGCAATTCTGAGGAAAATCTAAAGGAATAGTGTCTCTGGTGGTCGCTTAGCTGCAGTTATGGAGCGGCTTTCCGCCCTTTCAGGGCCAGCTAGGACTGCCTAAGATTCTGTTAATTGCGTGAGCAGTCCTGTATGTATCTGCTGACCATCCGCGATGGTTTGAATACCCGCCATGTTGGGCCCTACGTAAGTCCGAAGCAGGCTGCTGACGACCTTGATCGCCTCTTGCCCCTCTGCGGTGAGCGGGCCCGCTGGCAGATTCATGCCCTGGAATCGCCTGCGGAGTTGATGGCCAGCCTGGGTGCTGGAGCCGCTCGTACGGCAGTCGTGGCTGCCTAAGCCCTAACTGCGTCCGGGATAGCCGCGCAGTAGGCCGCTCTCGATCATCAGCCCCACGCCGGCATTGATCAGGATCAGGCCAAACGTGCCATACCAGAACCAGGGCCCGGGGCTGGTAAGGGTTTCCAATTTGCCCGCGGCGGCAAGCACCTGGATACCTTTGCGGATCACCGCCTCGCCAAATAGGCAGAGCCCGGCGGGCAGGAGCAGCACGCCGAGTTGGGCCTTGACATACCAGCGGATCTTCTGAACGGCCATGGAGGGCTCAAAGGCGTCAGGGCTCCAAATTTAGGCCGCAGCTTCAAGCAGCGCCTCCGAACACACCCAATTCACCAGAGTGCGCACGCCGAAGCCGGTGGCGCCGGCGGGATCCTGGCCGCGGCCCTTGTCACTCCAGACGGTGCCGGCGATATCGAGGTGGGCCCAGGCCAGCTTTGGGGTGACGAAGTCCTGCAGGAACAGGGCGGCGGTGATCGAGCCCCCGGGCCGGGGGCCCGTGTTCTTGAGGTCGGCAAACTGGCTCTTGAGCCCGGCCTTGTAGGAGGCCCTCAGGGGCATGCGCCAGAGGTCTTCACCGCTGGCTTTGCTGGCGCCCAGCAGGGCATCGGCCAGGCCATCGTTGTTGGACCAGAGGCCCGCCATCTCCTCCCCCAGGGCGATCACGCATGCTCCGGTGAGGGTGGCCAGATCCACCACCGCATCCGGCTCGAGCTTGCAGGCATACACCAGGGCATCGGCCAGGGTCAGTCGCCCCTCGGCATCGGTGTTGTTGATCTCGATCGTTTTGCCGTTGGAAGCGGTGACGATCGCGCCGGGGTGGATGGCCCCGCCACTGATCATGTTTTCGCAGGCCGCCACGATCATGTGCACCTCCACGCCGGCGGGCTTGAGCTCGGCGATGGCACGCATGGCCCCAAGCACCGCCGCGCTGCCGCCCATGTCGTACTTCATCATCTCGATCTGGGAGCCGGCGGTCTTGAGGTTGTAGCCGCCGGAATCGAAGGTGAGGCCCTTGCCCACTAGTACCAGGCGCCGCTTAGCCACACCCTCGGGGCGGTAGGTGAGGTGGATGAACTTGGGCGCCAGGTCTGAGCCCTGGGCCACCGCCAGGTAGGAGCCCATGCCCAGGGCTTCGCAGTCGGCCCTCTCCAGCACCGTCAGCTCCAGGCCGAAGTCCCGGGAGAGGGCAGCGGCGGTGTCAGCCAAATGTTGAGGCGTGGCCACGTTGGGTGGAGCGGCCACCAGCTCCCGGGCCAGCTCGACGCCGGCGCAGCTGGCTGCCACTGCCGCCAGGGCGGGAGCGGCGCTTGCTGCCACGCCGATCAGGCTGATCGTCTCCGGCAGGCTCCGGGGCTCGGGCTTCCCCTTGAAGCGCTGGTCGCTGAACAGGGCCAGGCGGCTGGCCTCCGCCATGGCCTGGGCCGCAGCATCTGCTGCCAAGGCCTCGATCGGCATGGCCAGGGCCAGATGGCTTGCACCAGCGGCAGCAGCAGCTTGACTGGCGGCGGCGCAGGCCCGGCGCAGGCCGGCGAGGTTGAAGTCGGCTGGAGCCCCCAGACCCACCAGGATCAGGGTCTGGGGGCTGGCATCTAGGCGATCGAGGCTGAGGCATTCGCCGGGCTGGGCTTTGAAGCGTCTTTGCTCCAGGCGACTCGTCAGCGACTGACCCAGGGCGGCGCTGAGCAGCTCAAGCTGGGGGTGGTCGGGGCGATCTTCGGCACCGGCGAATAGGCCGACGGCCAGGCAGTCACCATCGAAATGGCCCAGGGCCGCAGGCAGGACGTCGGGGATGCAGCGAAAGTCCATGGGGCGGCCGAGGTTGGGCGCGATCGTAGCCAGCGCGGCCAGCCCAATTCACCTAGGCAGGATCGGCTTGAAACGGCGTGGCCCAGCGGCTGCGGGTTTCCTTGTTGAAGGGCGGCAGCCAGCGCTGAATCAGGGCCTGCTCCAGGGCGCGGCGCGGCCGGATGGCGGCGGGCACGTCTAACCAAAAGCGGATGCTGGTTTGGCAGCCCAGGCCCGCTTTCAGCAGGGCTTCGCTATATGCGGCGAGATAGGCCTTGCAGTCGTGTTCGCCTTTCCAGCGCCGATCTGCCTGGCCGGTTTCACCCACGTAGAGCAGCAGTGGCTGGCCCAGGCCGGCGGGCCGATCTGTTACCAGATAGAGGGCTGCACCCTGTTGGGGTGAGGCGGGCCAGCGCCAGAAGGAAAGGGCCTGGGGGGTGAGCTGCAGGGGGTTGAAGGCCTCGGCGATCTCGTCAGGCGTTGCAGGGCTACCGGCAAACAGAGAGACCTGCATGGCACCACCAGCTTGGTTGCTCCACAGGGGCTGCTGGTGGGCGGCGAGGCGGGTCTGCCAGTCCAGCAGCTGCGAGGCTTGCAGGGGCAGATCAGGGCCATCGGTGCGGCCAGCGCCCCCCACCTGGCTGGCCGTAAACAACTCGCCTTGACGCACCATCGCTTCAGGCCCCAGTGCTGGTTTGGCCTAGGCGGGCAGTGCCCTTGCGGCCTGGGGGCAGGGCTGGGCCGGCAGGGCCTTGCCTGAAGCTCACTTTGCCAATCCAGCTTTCCACCAGGTCGGCGGGAAATTGCAGCCGCTGTTGCAGGTCTGCCAGATCGCGAAAGGGGCTGCGACTTCGTTCACGCAGCAGTCGGCTGAGCCTGGGCGGATCGAGCCCCAGCCCTGCTAGCTCCTGGCTGGAAGCCTGGTTGAGATCCACTCGGGTAGCGGATTGCAAAGGCGTTGCTGGCTCTCCGTACCAGCGAAATTCCAGCAAGGGCAGCCAGCAGCGCATCACTGCCTCGGAGAGATCCAGCAACCGTTGCAGGTCGTCGGCGCCGCTGAGCTGGATGCCGCCCGCCTGCAGCCGCAGCAGCAGGTCCACTTGGTCGGCAGCGATGCCCGGCAGCCGCAGCCAGTCGGCCGCGGTGGCGCGGTTCACATCAAGCCGCCAGCCCAGGGCAGCGGCTCGGCCCACGGCCTCAGCATCTTCAAGCTTGAGGGCGGGGTTGTGTTGCAGCTTTAGGGCCAGCAGCTCCTGCTCCACCAGCTCCCTTTGGACCCGCTCCCGCTCCGCCGCTGCATCGGCAGGTGCAGCAGGGAGCTGTGCTGGTGGGATCTGGCCAGTGGCCCTCAGCAGCTGACGCGCCAGGGGATCCAACCAGTGCCGCTTGGCCATGGCGGAATGCCACCGCATCAAAAACGCCTCGAACCTAGCTGGGGTCTCACTCTTCAGGCCAATCGATTAAGCCCCAGCGCAGTCCGAGCACGGCGGCATGGGTGCGGTCGCGGGCCTGGAGTTTGCGGCAGAGGGAGCGCAGGTGAGTTTTGGCCGTGTCGGCGCTGATAAACAGCCGCTGGCCGATCTCTACGTTGGTGTCGCCTTCGGCCACCAGGCTGAGCACCTGCCGCTCGCGCTCAGTTAGGGGTTCAAGGGGCCCCCCCTCACCGGGTCCGCGGCGAAACAGCTCCGTCAGGCTGCGGTCTACGTAGACCCCGCCACCGCTGATCGCATGCAGGGCGGCCATGGCACTGCCAAGCCCAAGGCGGGACTCGACCAGCAAACCGTCGCAGCCGGCATCAATCGCTGCTTGGATCTCGCTCTGGCGGTGCTCCTGGGTGATCAGCAGCAGGGTGTGCAGGGTGGGCCAGCGTTGCTTGATTTGCAGCAGTAAGGAAACGCCCGAGCCCTGCTCCAGGGTGTCGCTGAGAAACACCATCGAGGGCCGGTGCCGCTCCACCAGCTCCAGGCCGGCAGCTTCACAGGTGGCGGCACCCACCAGGTGCTCCTGGCCGATCAGGCCGCCCACAAAGAAGCTGAGCAAGGCCCGGTTGCCAAGGCAGGCCACCAGGCGGGCATCCCGCAGCAGGTTGTTGATCTGGCTGGTGTTGCGGCGGATCTGCTCAAGCTTGGGCGTGAAGTCCATCGGCGCTGAAGGCTCTGCTGGGGCCCTGCACTGGCGCCATCCTGGCCAGCCCCGCTCGATTTGCCAGGGGCAATACGCCTATCCGCACTCCCCAGGGGTGCCCGGCCTCACCAGAATCTGCAAACGCTGCGCTGCCAGGGTTATGGCGTTCTTTGAATCCGAGATCGTTCAGGACGAAGCCAAGCGCCTATTTGGCGATTACCAGCAGCTGATGCAGCTGGGTAGTGAATACGGCAAGTTTGATCGCGAGGGCAAGAAGCTCTACATCGAAAAGATGGAGGACATGATGGAGCGCTACCGGGTGTTCATGAAGCGCTTCGAGCTCTCCGAAGACTTCCAGGCAAAGCTCACCGTGGAGCAGCTACGCACCCAGCTGGGCCAGTTCGGCATGACACCGGAAACGATGTTTCAGCAGATGCACCAGACCCTGGAGCGCATGAAGTCTGAGCTGGAGGCCACCGCCTAGCGGCTGCCTACGATCTCGCCACAGAGTCAAGGCGGGTCGCAATTCGAATGACAACAGCGCAGCCTCCGGCTGAAGAGCAGCCTCGAGCAGAGCATCCACCTACCGGCCTGCCTCCTCTGCCGGCCTGGCTTGAACGGGGAATGGCGGATCTGTTCCCCGCCGGCAGCGGTGCAGGTGCCAGCAGCGATCCAGATCAGCAACTTACCGCCCGTCTTGATGAGGCCAAGCGGGCCGGGCGGCCCTTGCGCATCAAGCTCGGCATCGACCCCACCGGCTCCGATATCCACCTGGGGCACTCGCTGCTGTTCCGCAAGCTGCGGGCCTTCCAGGATGCCGGCCACATCGCCGTGCTGATCATCGGCGACTTCACCGCCCGCATCGGCGATCCCACCGGTAAGAGCGCCACCCGGGTGCAACTCAGCGCCGCTGCGGTGGAGGCCAATGCCGCCACCTACCTGCAGCAGCTGGGCCTGGGCCAGGCCCGCGAGCGTGCCCTGCTTGATTTCGAGACTCCTGGCCGGCTGGAGGTGCGCCGCAACAGCGAGTGGCTCACCGGGCTTGACCTGCCCCAGGTGATTGAGCTGCTGGGCATCAGCACCGTGGGCCAGATGCTGGCCAAGGAGGACTTTTCCAATCGCTACGGCTCGGGGGCCCCCATCTCCCTGCACGAGTTTCTTTATCCGCTGCTGCAGGGCTACGACTCGGTGCAAGTGCAAGCGGATCTAGAGCTGGGCGGTACCGATCAAAAGTTCAACGTGGCCATGGGCCGCGACCTGCAGCGTCACTTTGGCCAGCGGCCTCAATTTGGAATGCTGCTGCCGATTCTGCCGGGACTAGATGGCGTGCAGAAGATGAGCAAAAGCCTGGGCAACACCGTGGGCCTCGCCGAAGACCCACTTTCGATGTATTCGAAGCTTGAAAAGGTTCCCGATGCGGTGGTCGACGACTACCTAACCCTGCTGACTGATCTGGATTTGGCGGGTCTGCCGCAGAACCCAAGGGAGCGTCAGAAACTAATGGCCCTGGAGATCACCCAGGCGCGCCATGGCGGGCCGGCGGCGGCGGCGGCCCAGGTGGATGCCGCCAAGCTTGTAGCCGGTGCGGCTGGTAGTGGTGCCGCCGCCGCCGAGGTGCCGGAGGCCTCGCTGACGGCGGTGAACTTCCCCGCCAAGGCCTTCTACCTGCTCAGTGCTGTGGGCCTCTGCGCTAGCAGTAGCGAAGCCCGCCGCCAGATCCAGGGCGGCGGCGTCAAGCTCGATGGCGAAAAGCTTGTTGATCCCAACCAGGAGTTTGGCGGCCCCGAGGCGCTCGCCGGCAAGGTGCTGCAGCTGGGCAAGAAGACTTTCCGGCGGCTGGTGGCTGGCTGAGCGCTCCCACCGGCAGCTCCTACCTGGTGCCCAGCAGGTCGTCCCAGCTCGGGCCCTGGGCTGCAGCTACATCACCGGAACTGCCGCAGGGAATGCTGATGCCCCCATCGCCCCAGGGCTGCCAGGCAGGTAGGGGGCAGGAGGCGCCCGGCTCAAGGCTGAGGGTCACCGGCAGGGGCAGGGGAGTGGAATCGGAGAAGGCCATGGCCACGGCTCGCACCACCTAAGCCTGGGCGGTGGCATGGGGCCCTCAATGCAGTGCTGATGCCATCGCCATGTCTTCTGGGAGACGCCCTGTCTAGCCTGCATGCAAGCTGCCAGCGGCCCTTGCTTGAGCCCAGTGATCGAATCATCGTGGCCCTCGATGGCATGGCCCCTGAGCAGGCCCTGTCCTTCACCGCCGCCGTACCCGAGCTGCGTTGGGTGAAGGTGGGCCTGGAGCTGTTCGTGGCTGGCGGGCCGGCGGTGGTCCAGCAACTGCGCGATCAGGGCAAACGGGTGTTCCTCGATCTCAAGTTCCACGACATCCCGGCCACCATGGCCGGTGCCTGCCGCAGTGCCGCCCGCCTCGGTGCTGAGCTGATCACGGTGCATGCCTGCGCCGGCAGCGCGGCCCTGGGCGCGGCCCAGGCGGCGGCGCTGGAGTCGGCTGCGGCGGCAGGCCTGCCTGCCCCCACCCTGCTGGCGGTGACGGTACTCACCAGCTGGGAGCAGGCCCGTTTTGCCTCTGAGCTGGCGATTGTGGAGCCGCTTGCTGCCTACGTGCCCCGGCTGGCCCAGCTGGCGGCGGCGGCCGGTATCGGCGGCTGCGTCTGCTCACCCATGGAGGTGGCCGCCCTGCGGGCAACCCATCCAGAGCCCTTTGCTCTGGTGACCCCCGGCATCCGCCCCGCTGGAGCAGCTCTTGGCGATCAGCAGCGGGTGCTGACACCGGCCCAGGCTGTCGCCGCCGGTGCCAGCCAGCTGGTGATAGGCCGGCCGATCACGGCGGCGCCAGATCCAGCTGCGGCCTTCGCGGCTTGTTGCCTGGAGCTGGGCGGGCTTTAGGTCACCAGTGAGGTTCAGGCCACCAGTGAACTTCGGGGCACCAGCTCGGCGTAGAGCGCCTCTAAAGCGTCGATGTTGCCCTCAAGTGTGTAGCGCTCTAGGGCGCGGGCGCGGGCGCGACGGCCTAGCTCGGCGGTGAGCACGGGTTGATCGCGCAGCACTGGGATCAAGGTGCGCAGCTGGGTGGTGACGCCCTGGGTGCTGATCACGATGCCAGCGCCCCCCTCCAGCACCTCGCCATCGGCGCCGGCGTCTGTGGCGATGCAGGCGGTGCCGCTGGCCATGGCCTCCAGTAGGGCCAGGCTCAGGCCCTCCACCAGGGAGGGCAGCAGAAACACCTCGGCCAGCTGCTGGAAGGCCACGCGCCGCTCCAGGCTGGGCTCATAGCCCCACCACACCAGATCTGGTTCATCCCCCGGGGCCTGCAGCGCACTGCGCAAGGGGCCATCGCCCACGATCACCAGCACGCAGCCGGCGGGTCGCACGAGCCGCCAGGCCTTGATCAGGGCCTCGACGTTTTTCTCAGTGGCCACCCGGCCCATGTACAGGAAGACGCGCCGGCCGGCAAAGCGCTGGCGCAGCTCCTGCAGCTCTGGGCTGGCAGCGGCGGCCAGCGATGCCGGCTGCCACATGCTGGTGTCGACGCCGTTAGGGATCACGGCCAGCCGCTCGGCCCGCACCCCCAGGCGCAGCAGCATCTCCGCCTGCAGCTCCGAAAACACGATCACCCGATCAAATTTGGCCAGGGTGGGCCCATAGAGCTGGTAGGTGAGCTGCTGGGTGCCGGCGGTGAGGTTGCGCAAGCTCGCATCGAAGGCGGGATGAAAGGTGGCCACCACCGGTAGCCCCAGCTGCTGGCAGAGATCGGGTAGGCGGAAATCGAGGGGAGAGAGGGTGAGGCTGGCGTGCACCAGGTCGGGCTTCAGTCGCTCCAGGGATTCGCGCAATTCCCGCTGGGCCCCCAGCGATGGAATCGTGTACACCTGCGACTTCACTAGGTAAGGCAGGGCAACTTCTGGGCCGCCGCCATTGCTGTCGCCCTGGTTGTCAGCGTCCGGCAGGGCATCGCTGGAGCGAGCCAGGCTGCCGGGGGGTGTGTCGAAGTGGATAAAGCTGATCCCATGGCCGCGGCTGCGCAGCGCGTGGGTCGTGCTCAGTCCGTAGGTGACGTTGCCGCAGAACGGTGTTTTCTTGCCCAGCCAGGCAATGTGGGCCACCAGGGCTCGCGCGTCCGGAGGTTCACGCTACCAGCGCTGCCAGGGCCGCTCCAATAAGGCCGCCAGCAGGGCAATGGCTGCCAGGCCCCAGAGCACCGGCAGCAGGCCGTAGCGGCTCACCACCGCCCCGGCCAGCACCAAAGGCAGGCTCAGGGCCACGTTGATCAGGTTGTTTTGCAGGCCGAATACCTTGCCGCGCAGCTCTTCCGGTGTTTCTTCCTGGATTGTGGTTTGGGCGGGAATCGCCAGCAGGGCCGAGCCCACCCCCAGCACGCCGCAAAGCAGCAAGGTGAACACCAAATTGCCGCGCAACTGACCCAGCAGCACCAGGCTCCAGCCGATCGTGGCGAGGCCCGTGGCAGCCAGGTGGCGGCGGTTGAGCCCCTGGCCCAGCTGGGCCACGGCTAGGGCCCCAATGGCCAGGCCCAGGCCGCTCATCGCCAGCAGGGTTCCAAACTGGGTGGGGCCAAGCCCGGGGATAGCCGCCGCCAGGCTGATCGCCAGCACGTAAAGGGCGGCAAGCAGGCTGTAGAGCAACACCAGCTGCACCATGGCGCTGAACACCCGCGGCCGCTCCCGCAGCACCTGAATCCCCTCGCCGATTTCTTGCCACACGGTTGTGCGGCTCGGCGCCCGAGGCGGCTCCTGCCAGCGGATTCGGCTGATGGCTACGGCCGCTAGGCCGTAGCAAAGGGGCAGCAGCAGAAATTCACCACCGCTGATGCCGATGCGTTGCAGGCCCAGGTTTAGGAGCCGCAGGATCGGATCACCCAGGGCAAAGCCCACGATCGTGGCGGCCATGCTGGTGGCCTGATAAAGCGAGTTTGCTGCTAACAGCTGGTCGCTTGGCACCAGCTGGGGTAGGGCTGCTTGTTCGGCCGGCGCAAAAAACTGGGTGAGCACCGATTCGAAAAAGGTCATCAGCACCAACCCCCAGTAGCCCCAGCTCAGCCCCAGCCACTCGGGGCCCTCCAGCAGGCATAGGGGAGCTAGCAAGACCAGCAGCGCCCGCAGGCCGTTGGATGCCACCATCACGCCCCGCTTGGGCCAGCGGTCGGCCCAGACCCCGGCGACAGTGCCCAGCAGCATGGCTGGAATCGTGTTGGCCACGTAGATCCCCGTGGCCAGCAGGGTGATCATCTGGGCCCGGGTTTCGGGCAGGTCCAGCCGGATTGCCGAGGCGGCCTCCGCCAGGGCGGGGTTGGCCTCAGGCGTTCCCTTCACCCAGGTCTGGGCGATCAGGAACACCATCAGCACGATGTAAAACTTGTCTGCCAGCTGGGAAAAGATCTGGCCAAGCCAGAGCCAGCGGAAATCGGGCAGCGCCAGAACGCCCTGCAATCCGGTGGCGTTGGAATTGCCGCTCAAACTGGCTCGAATTGCTGCTGGCTCGTCATGATGGCGCAGTACCGGCTGCCAGGCCGGTGCGCAGCAGCCGGAAAGCCCGGGGTTTGCGGCTGAGATGCTCCTGGCACCAGTGTTCCACCAGTTCCAGCAGGTGCAGCCATACCGGCAGGGGGCCCATCAGTTCGCCATCGCGCCGGCGGGGCAGGTTGGGCCGCAGCAGCCGTTGCAGCAGGGCCAGTTCGGATGCATTGAGCACTACCCGTGCCCCCGGCACGCCTCCGATCACCAACCCCTCGCTCGGCACCAAGCTGCAGCGCCAATCCCAATCGCCCACGGGCGGATCCAGGGGCTCGCCGCTGCGGCTGCAGCAGCCCAGGGGTAAGGCGTAGCCGCCAAGGGCCAGCAGGTGGACGCTGCCCTGCACCGCGATTGCCAAGGCTTCTAGGTCGCAGCTTCGCTCCCGCACCAGGGCGTCGAGGCGGCCTAGCTGCATCAGTAGGTCGCCCAGGATGCCGGCGGAGGGTGCGTCGCTTGGCACCAGGGCCAGACAGAGCTCCATCAGGGCCTGGGCGGCGGCGAGGGCCTCCAGCTGCTGGGCCAGGCCGCTGTAGCTGCGCAGCACTTTCAGTTGACGCACCCGCCTCAGGCCGCTGCGACCGCCCACCTGCAGGCGTAGATGGCTCAGGGGCACGGCGGCGGCCAGGCTGCTGCGGGGTCTGCGCGCCCCCGGCACGGCCAGCCGCACCACCCCCTCCTCGTCGCTGAGCAGGGTAAGCAGCCTGTCGTTTTCGCCCAGGGGCCGGCAGCTCAGCGCCAACCCTTCGAGGCTTTGCTCCGGCACGGTTGCTTCAGCCCCGCATCGCCTGGGCCAGGGCCACGCCGCGGCTGGTGCCGAGCCGGGTGGCGCCAGCCTCCACCAGGGCAAGGGCATGCTCCAGGTTGGCGATGCCACCGGAGGCCTTGATGGCTGCCCGACCGCGGGCCAGCTGGCGCAGCTGTTCAATGTGGTCCACCGTTACCGCTGGCCCAAAGCCGCTGCCGCTTTTAAGGAAGCGGGCGCCGGCATCGATGCTGATCTCCACCAGCAGGGCCAGGGCGTCGGGATCGAGCCTGCCCACCTCCAGGATCACCTTCACCGGCAGGCCCAGCTCGCAGATGGCGGCGAGTTCGTCGTGGATCGGCGTGCTCTGGCGGTCCGCTAGGGCGCCGAAATCGGGCACCACGTCCAGTTCGTCGGCCCCGGCCTCAGCCGCTGCCACCGCTTCGGCCAGCTTCACCGCCGCTGGCACGGCGCCGAAGGGGAAGCCCACCACGGCAATCAGCTGGGGGCTGGCGCCCTTGCCCTCAAGGGGCAGCTGCTCCCTGGCGCTGGCCACCCAGCGGGAGGCCACGCACACCCCGGCAAAGCCGAAATGGCGGGCTTCCTCGCAGCACTGGCGCACCGCGCTGCTGCCGTGGTGGGGATCCAGCAGGGCGTGGTCGATCAGGGGGGCTAGGTCTGGCCGGTCGGCGCTCACGCGTCTTTGGCCTGGATTACCCCGAAGCCGCCATGGTTGCGGTGATAAACCACCTGGATCTGGCCACTTTCGGCGTCGCGGAAGACGTAGAAGTCGTGGTCGATCAGCTCCAGCTGGTGCAGGGCATCATCGATGCTCATCGAGGGCATGTCGTAGTACTTACGCCGCACACCCCGGTTGGGCAGTTCGGGCTCCTTGCCGTCCACCAAGGTGCTGCCGGGGGGCGGCAGATTGGCGGCGGCGCCGGCCTCCTCGTCGCGGGCGGAGCGGTGCACCGGCCCCTGCTCCTGCTCCTGGATACGGTCCTTGTAGCGGTGCAGCTGGCGGCTGAGCTTGCTAGCCACCAGGTCGATGCTGGCGTAGAGGTTGTCGCTGCGCTCTTGGGCTCGGATCACGGTGCCATTGGCAAACATCGTGACTTCAACCGTTTGCTGCGGCACCCGGGGATTGCGGGCCACCGACAGGTGCACATCGGCCTCTTTAACGAGGCCCTCAAAGTGGTGAATGGCGCGGGTCAGCTTGGTTTCGGTGTACTCCCGAATGGCGGGAGTGACGTCAAGATTGCGGCCATGGATCAGCAGTTTCATCAGATGGCAACCGCCTCCGGTGCTCTGGTGCACCAACGCTAAGAACGGCTTGTGATATCAACCAACCTCGATGCAATCCTTTTTGAAGCGACGGTTCCGGTGCCGTTTGAACGGGCCTGGGCGGCCCAGCGCCAGCTGCAGCAGCGGCTGCTGGACCATCCCGAGGGGCCTGACAGCGTGCTCCTGCTTGAGCATGAGCCCTGCTACACCCTGGGCCGAGGCGCATCGGAGGCCTTTCTGAGCTTCGATCCCGCCGCACCGCCCCTGCCCCTGCATCGCATTGACCGCGGCGGCGAGGTGACCCACCACGCCCCGGGCCAGTTGGTGCTCTACCCGGTGCTCAATTTGCAGCGCCACGGCGCTGACCTGCACCTGTACCTGCGCCAACTTGAGCAGGTGGTGATCGATGTGCTGGCGGGTCTGGATTTGCAGGGCGAGCGGATCGATGGGCTCACCGGGGTGTGGCTGGAGGGCCGCAAGCTGGCGGCGATCGGTGTGGGGGCGCGGCGCTGGATCAGCCAGCACGGCCTGGCCTTGAATGTGGATTGCGACCTGGCTGGTTTTGCGGCAGTGGTGCCCTGCGGACTCGCTGATCGGCCCGTGGGGCGTCTGGTGGATTGGCGGCCGCAGCTCAACACCCAGCAGCTGCGCCGGCCATTGCTGGATGCTTTTGCCAGCCGTTTCGGCCTGGTGCTGCGGCCATCCAATCCCCAGGACGGGATGTTCCAGCTGTGACTGCTGAGCTGGCCAGGGAAATTGTTTTCCGCAGCGGCGAACACCTTGTTCTGGTGACTTCCAGTGTGGCGCTGGCCCTGCTGATTGCCCTGCCCCTTGGTCTGGCGATTCAGGCGCACCCCCGCTGGCGCCGCCTGGTGCTGGGGCTGGCCAATGCCGTGCAGACCATCCCCAGCCTGGCGATATTCGGCTTGTTGCTGACTGTGCCCCTGCTCGGTGGCATCGGCTCCACGCCGGCCGTGGTGGCCCTGACCCTCTACGCCTTGCTGCCCCTGCTGCGCGGACTGCTCACCGGGCTCCAACAGGTTCCGCCTGGGCTCAAGCAGGCCGGGCAGGCATTGGGTCTCAGTGGCGGCCAGGTGCTGCGCTACGTGGAGCTGCCGCTGGCCCTGCCCAGCCTGATGGCGGGCCTGCGGGTGGCTGCCGTGATCGCCGTGGGGGTGGCCACGATCGGCGCGGCGATTGGTGCCGGTGGGCTGGGGGTATTCATCTTCCGGGGCATCGCCACGGTGAACAACACCCTGCTGCTGGCCGGGGCCCTGCCGGCGGCGGCCATTGCTCTGGCTGCCGATGCTTGTCTGGGAGCCCTAGAGAATCACCTAGTCCAGGGGACGGGGCAGCCCCTTCAAAGGTCACGGCTATGGCTAGGGATCCGGGAGTGGCTCCGGCGGCGGTGGGCCCTGGCGGCGGCCCTGACCGGCGCGGCCCTGCTTGCCGTCGTCCTCGGCTGGCATCAGCTGGCCCCTCCAGGCCCTGCTGGCTCGGTGGTGATCGGGGCCAAGGGTTTCACCGAACAGCAGTTGCTTGGTGAACTGCTGGCCCAGGAGATTGAAGAACTCACTTCGCTGCAGGTGCGGCGCGAATTCAGCCTCGGCAGCACCTTTCTTTGCCATGAAGCCGTGCGCCAGGGCCGGGTCGATGGCTACGTCGAATACACCGGCACGGCCTGGTCGGCGATCCTCAAGCAGCCCTCGGGACCCGGCGCCAGCGACCGGGCCAGCCTCTGGAGCCGCGCTCGCCGGCTTTATGCCGAGCGCTACGGGCTGAGGATGTTCCCCTCGCTTGGCTTCGAGAACACCTTTGCGATTTTGATCCGCCAAGCCCAGGGGCAGCAACGCGGGCTCCGCACCATCAGCCAGGCGGTGCAGCCCGCCCGCCGATGGCGGGCGGCCTTCGGCTACGAGTTTCTTAACCGGGGCGATGGCTACCCGGGGCTGGCCAGCCGCTATGGCCTGCGTTTCGCTGCGCCGCCCACGGCCATGGATCTGGGCCTTACCTACCGGGCCCTGGCCGACGGCCGGGTGGATCTGATTGCAGGAGATAGCACCAGCGGCCTGATTCCCTCCCTGAAGTTGCAGGTGCTGCTGGACGACCGCCATTACTTCCCCGCCTATGACGCGGTGCCCGTGTTCAACGCCGCAAGCCTGGAGCGCCATCCGGAGCTGGTGCCGGTGCTGGAGAACCTGGCGGGCCGCCTCTCGGCAGCCACCATGCAACAGCTCAATGCTGCGGTGGATCTGGACCACCAGAGCCCCGAACTGGTGGTGCGCCGCTGGCGGCAGGATCACTGACCAGTCCCCTCCCTTGCAGGCTGGCGTGCGCCCCAGGGGTGTTAACACTGCTGCCAAGCCCTACCGCTTCCACCGCCGTGGCCCGCGCCGCCTCCCCCGCTGAAATCCATTGGAGCGGCAGTCGCCGCGATCGCCAGGCCCTGGCCCAGCGCGCCGACTGGAGCGGTCTCACCGGCCTGGAGCAGCTCTGGCCAGTGCTGGCGGCGCGCCACGGCGATGCCCTGGCCCTGGAGGCTCCCCATGCGGTCACGCCCGAGCAGCTCAGTTACCGCCAGCTGCAGCAGCGCATTGAGCAGGCCGCGGCGGCCTTTGCCGGCCTGGGCGTGGGCGCTGGCGATGTGGTGGCCCTGTTTGCCGAAAACGGTCCCCGCTGGCTGCAGGCCGACCAGGGGCTGATGCGGGCTGGGGCCGCTGATGCGGTGCGGGGCAGCGCCGCTCCTGTGGAGGAGCTGCTCTACATCCTTGAAGATTCCGGCGCTTGCGGCCTGGTGGTGGAGTCGGCGTCCCTGCTGGCCAAGCTGAACCTCTCCCCTGAGGCAAGGGCGCGCTTGCGCTTTGTGGTGCTGTTGGAGGGGGAGCGGGATGGGGGGGCGGAGCCAGGGCCCTGTTTCAGTTGGGGCGAACTGCTCGAGCGCGGGGCGGCGGCGTTGGCCTGCGGCACGCCGGCCCCGCCACCACCGGCTGCTGGGGCCCGCCTCGCCACGATTTTGTACACCTCTGGCACCACGGGGCAGCCCAAGGGCGTGCCCCTGAGCCACGCCAACCTGCTGCACCAGCTGCGCCACCTGGGAGTGGCCGTGGCACCCAAGCCGGGTGACCGGGTGGTGAGCGTGCTGCCGATCTGGCACTCCTATGAGCGCAGCGCTGAGTATTTCCTTCTGGCCTGTGGCTGCCGCCAGACCTACACAACCCTCAAGCAGCTGCGCGCCGACCTGCAGCGGGTAAAGCCCCACTACTTGATCAGCGTGCCGCGCCTGTGGGAGGCCTTGCTCTCTGGCTTTGACGACGCCCTGGCGGCCATGCCGGCCTCGCGCCAGCGGTTACTGGGCGCGGCCCTGGCCAACAGCCGCGCTTTTGGCCGCCGCCGCCGCCAGGCCCTCGATCTCACCCTGCGCCCTGAAGGGGTGTTGTCTCGGTTATGGGCGGCCGGCTTGGCCTTGCTGCGCTGGCCCCTGCACCGGCTGGCGGCGGCCTTGCTTTGGCCGAAGCTGCGCCAGCAGCTGGTGGGCGGCCGCCTGCGCACTGCCATCAGCGGTGGCGGCGCCCTGGCCATGCACGTGGATGGCTTCTTCGAGGCCATCGGCATCGAGCTGCTGGTGGGCTACGGCCTCACCGAAACCAGTCCCGTGCTCACCTGCCGGCGCCGTTGGGCCAACCGCCGCGGCAGCGCCGGCCAGCCCCTGGCGGGCACCAGCCTGCGGATCGTTGATCCCGAATCCGGCGAGCTGCTGGCCCTGGGGCAGCGGGGCCGGGTGCTGGCTCGCGGCCCCCAGGTGATGGCGGGCTACTGGGGCAAGCCGGAGGCCAGCGCAGCCGTGCTTGACGGCGAAGGCTGGTTTGACACCGGCGATCTGGGCCACCTGCTGCCCGATGGCTCCCTGGTGCTCACGGGCCGGGCCAAGGACACGATCGTGCTCAGCAGCGGCGAAAACATTGAGCCCGGCCCCCTCGAGGAGGCCTTGGTGGCCAGCCCCTTGATCGAGCAGGTGCTGGTGGTGGGCCAGGACCGCAAGCAGCTCGGCGCCCTGGTGGTGCCCAAGGAGGCTGCGGAGTCAAGCGATCTGGCCCTGTTGCGGGCTCTGACGCGAGAGTGCAATCGGCTGCTGGCCGCCCGCCCCGGCTCCCGTCCCGACGAACGCCTCTGCGGTGTGGCCTTGGTGGAGCCATTCACCCTCGATAACGGTCTGCTCACCCAGACCCTCAAGCAGCGCCGCGACCGGATTACGGCCCGCGACGCTGCGGCGATTGAGGCGATCTACGCACCCCGCTGACCCTTGTGGGTGCGGTGCGGCGAACCGGCGGTTGACCCCGGTGCGCCCTGCTGACAGCCTGGGCGCTGCTTTGCTCCCCCCATGGCTGACGGCTCCCTCACGATCAAGCGCACTATCACCGTGCGTGCCGTGGTTACTCCCCGTTGGAAGGAGGACGCCGAGCGAGAGCTAAGCAATGCCATCGCCAATGTCGACGCCCAGCTGTCCCAGCTAGAGCAGGAGGGTCAGCAGCTGGTAGACGAAATCCGCCGCCAGAGCGCCAACCCCCTCGACCCCCGGGTGCAGGAGCAGGTGGCTTCAGTGCAGCAGCAGGTGGCGGCAAAGCGCGCCGAGCTTGAGGAGCAGAAGCGTCAGATGCTGGAGCAGCAGCGCCAGGTACGCGAATTGGAAATGGAGCAGATCGTGGAGCAAGGCCAGATCGAGAGCGTCTGCGATGTGCAGGTGGGCGACAACCTGGTTGAGAAGCTGCAGGCGGCTGTGCTGGTGCGCGATGGCGTGATCGAGGCCATCGAAGCCGGCTGATCCCCCTGGCGGGAGCCGCGTAAAATCAGCCCATTACACGGCAGACCTCCGTTGGCCACCCACGAAATCTTCATGCCGGCCCTCTCCTCCACCATGACGGAGGGCAAAATCGTGGAGTGGCTCAAGCAGCCAGGCGACAAGGTTGAGCGCGGGGAGTCCGTGCTGGTCGTCGAATCGGATAAGGCCGATATGGATGTGGAGTCCTTCAACGAGGGCTACCTAGCGGCTGTGTTGATGCCTGCAGGCGGCACGGCGCCGGTGGGCGAAACAATTGGCCTGATCGTCGAAACCGAGGCTGAGATTGCCGAGGTGGCAGCCAAGGCCCCAGCTGCACCTGCTGTCGCCCCAGCACCAGCTGCTGCCCCAGCGCCTGCGGCCGCCACCCCAACTCCTGCTCCCGCAGCACCCGTAACCCAACCTCCTGCCCCGTTGACACCCGCTGCTCCGGCTATTGCTGTGGCGGCTCCGGTGGTGGCTCCCGCGTCGACGGCCAGCGGCCGGGTGGTGGCCTCGCCGCGGGCCAAGAAGCTTGCCTCCCAATTGGGTGTCGATCTGGGTGCCCTGCGCGGCAGCGGTCCCCACGGCCGCGTCCAGGCGGAAGACGTGATGGCTGCCACCGGTCAGCCGATCACGGTGCCGCGGGTTGCCGAGGGTTCAGGCCCCGCCTCCGCACCTGCAGTTGGCAATGGTGCAGCCGCGCCTGCCCCAGCTCCCGCCGGCGATGCCTTCGGCCGGCCCGGCGAGAGCGTGGGTTTCAACACGCTGCAAAACGCGGTTAACCGCAACATGGTCGCCAGCCTGGCGGTGCCCTGTTTCCGGGTGGGATACACAATCACCACCACCAAGCTCGACGCTTTCTACAAGCAGGTGAAGCCCAAGGGCGTCACGATGACCGCCCTGCTCGCCAAGGCCGTGGGCGTGGTGCTGGCCCGCCATCCCCAGGTAAACGCCGCCACCAGCGCCGATGGCAGTGCCATGGCTTTCCCCGCATCAGTGAATGTGGCCGTGGCCGTAGCCATGGAAGACGGCGGTCTGATCACCCCGGTGCTGGCCAACGCCGACAAGACCGATATCTATGCCATGGCCCGCAACTGGGCCGATCTGGTGGCGCGGGCCCGCAGCAAGCAGCTCCAACCCGAGGAATACAGCACCGGCACCTTCACCCTCTCCAACCTGGGCATGTTTGGTGTGGATCGCTTCGATGCAATCCTGCCCCCAGGCACCGGCGCCATCCTGGCGGTGGCCGCCTCCCGGCCCGCTGTGGTGGCAGGTAAAGACGGCTCGATTCGGGTGGCCAATCAAATGCAGGTGAATCTCACCTGCGACCACCGCACCATTTACGGCGCCCAAGCCGCCGCCTTCCTCAAGGATTTAGCTCAGCTGATCGAGACCAACCCCGAAAGCCTCGCTTTTTAAGCCGGCCATGGGTGGCGCTCCCGAGCAGCTCGATCTACGGCTCTCCAGCTACGACTTCCATCTGCCAGAGGAGCGCATCGCCCAGCGTCCCGTTGAGCCGCGCCATGCGGCGAGGCTGCTGGTGGTGGAGCGAGGGGAGGCTAGTCCTGCGCCCCAGGCTCGTCATTTGAGTGTCTGGGACCTGCAGCAAGAGCTGCGGCCCGGCGACCTACTGGTGGTAAATAACACCCGGGTGCTTCGGGCCCGCTTGGAGGCGCGCCGGCCCAGTGGCGGGGCAGTCGAGCTGCTGGTGCTCGAGCCTTGGCATGGCGGGCCGGCCCAGTGGCTTTGCTTGGCTAAACCCGCCAAGAAGCTCAAGCCTGGTGATTGGCTCGAGGTGGTGGCCGAAGGCCAGCCGCCGCTGCCGTTGCAGGTGCTTGGCAGCGACCCCGCTACGGGCGGGCGGATTGTGCAGTTTCCGGTGGAGTGCGCCGATGCGGCCGCATTGGAGCCGCTGCTGGTGCAGTACGGCGCTATCCCCCTGCCGCCCTATATCCACGAGCACGACGCCAGCGACAACGAGCGCTATCAGACCCGCTACGCCTCCCGGCCGGGAGCCGTAGCTGCCCCAACGGCGGGGCTGCATCTCAGCGACGAACTGCTGGCGGCGGTCCGCGCTCGAGGTGTAGAGCTGGCCACCACCACGCTGCACGTGGGCCTGGGCACCTTTCGGCCTGTGGAAACGGAAGACCTAAGCCAACTCCAGCTGCACAGTGAGTGGGTGGAGGTGACCCCAGAGCTGGTGGCGGCGGTGGCCGCCTGCCGCGCCCGGGGCGGCCGGGTGATAGCCATCGGCACCACCTCGGTGCGCAGCCTCGAGGCGGTGGCCCAGCTGCATGGCGGTGAGCTGCGGCCCCATACGGGGCCGGTGAATTTGGTAATTCAGCCGGGCTACAGGTTTGCCGTGGTGCAGGGGCTGCTAACCAACTTCCACCTGCCTAAGAGCTCCTTGTTGCTACTGGTGAGTGCCCTGCTAGGCCGCGAGCGCCTTTTGGTTCTTTATGCCGAGGCGATTGAGCGCCAGTACCGCTTTTTTTCCTATGGCGATGCCATGTGGATTGCGCCGGAAGTAGTGCTCAGCTCAGCAAGGCCATAAAAAAGCCCCCGGATTCGCCGGGGGCTGAGCTCGCAGCAAGGAATTGCTGCTACGGGGGTGCGACTCAGGCGGCGGCCAGATTGGCGGCTACGAAGTCCCAGTTCACCAGCTTCTCGAGGAAGGTGGTCATGTAGTCGGGACGGCGGTTCTGGTAGTCGAGGTAGTAGGCGTGCTCCCACACATCCATGGTGAGCAGGGCCTTCTGGCCGTGGGCCAGGGGTAGGTCGGCGTTCGCGGTCTTGGTGACTTTCAGGGTGCCACCATCGAGCACCAGCCAGGCCCAGCCGCTACCGAACTGGGTGGCACCGGCGGTTTTGAACTGCTCGACGAAGGCCTCGTAGCTGCCGAAATCAGCATTGATCTTGTCGGCCAGGGCGCCGGTGGGCTGGCCACCACCACCAGGCTTCATGCACTGCCAATAGAAACTGTGGTTCCACACCTGGGCTGCGTTATTGAAAACGCCAGCCTTGCCAGCATCACCAGCCACTGCGGTGATGGTGTCTTCCAGGCTCTTGGCCTCAAGGTCGGTGCCAGCCACAAGGTTGTTGAGGTTGGTCACGTAGGCAGCGTGGTGCTTGCCGTGGTGAAACTCCAGGGTGGAGCGGGAGATGTTGGGCTCGAGCGCATCGAGGCCGTAGGGCAGCGCGGGCAGCGTGTGAGCCATGGAGAGGGAAAAGACGACGGGTTGGGCAGGAGGGGCGGCGCGCCAGCATCCAGCCAGAGCGCCCATCCTAACGATCCCCGCCCGCAGCTCAGCCGCCGATGCGCAACAGCTCCACCTCAAAAGTGAGGGTGGCGTTGGGGGGGATAACGCCGCCAGCGCCCCGATCGCCGTAGGCCAGATCGGGTGGAATCACCAGCTTGCGCTTGCCGCCCACCTTCATGCCAGCCACACCCTCATCCCAGCCCTGGATCACCCGGCCGCCGCCAAGGGGAAAGGAGAAGGGACCGCGGCCGTAGCTGCTGTCGAATTCCGTGCCGTTGGCCAGGGTGCCCCGGTAGTTCACGGACACGGTCTGGCCGGCGATGGCTTCAGCGCCGTCGCCGACTACCAAGTCGGTGATGCGCAGGCCGCTGGGGGTGGTGCGCTCTTTTGGAGCGTTGAGTTCACCGCCGAGGCCGCTGGCCTGGGCGATCTCAGCGCCGCTGGTTTGATCGTTTTCGCTGGCCATCACAAAAAGGGTGGGGTTGGGGTCGTCGGGGTCGAGCTCGAAGCTGCTGCTCACGGCTGGCCGCGCTTGGGCTGAAAACAGGGAGGCCATGGCTTGGCCACCGGCGCTGGCCGCATCAACTCTGGCCGCGTCAACCACGGTGGGATTGACCAGCTGGCTCACCAGAGCCAGCAGCAGACAGGCCACGCAGACAGCGGAGCTGATCAGGATGTCGCGCATGGGACTCCAAGTACTCGACTGATTCTGACGGGCAGACGGATAGCCAGGGCTGATCAGTCGGGAATTTCGATCTCGCCAGGCATTTCATTGCCTGGGCGCTGACGCAGGCTGCGTTCAAGCCGGTCGAGTCGGCCCCGCAGCTCATCAAGTTCGCGCTGACGGGCCAGGCCTAGGTCTTGCAGGAGCTGGTCTTTATTGCGCTCCAGCTGGCGTTCGGCCTGCTGCTCTAGCTCGGGGGTTTCGCCCCGCAGGGCTTTGAGCACGTCGTCGACGAGGGCTGGAGCCTGGCTGGGATCGAGCTTGCCGCTGCGCACCCAGGCCTGGGTCACGCTGCGCAACCGCTCTGACACCAACGAGGTGGTGCCGAGGCCGCGCAGCAGCAGTTGTTGGAGGGGGTTGTTCGGATCCATGGCGGCTTGATTCCCCAGACACCCTGGCGCTTCCTACGCTTGCTTGCCATGGGCAATGACCGGCTGGGGAGGTGGTGGCTGGCTCTGGCCTCGGGGCTGCTGGCCGGACTGGCGCTGCCGCCTCTGGGCCTGCCTCCCCTGCTCTGGCTGGCCCTGGTGCCCCTGTGGGCCCTGGCTGGCTCAGCCCTCGGCGCTTGGGGTGGGGCCCTATGGGGCGCCGCCGCCGTGCTGGTGAGTCACCGCTGGTTGCTGGGTCTCCATCCCCTCGATTGGATCGGCGTACCGGGCCCCTTGAGCCTGCCCCTGGCCCTGCTGTTGCTGTTGCTGTGTGCCCTGGCGGGAGCACTGCTGGTGGCCATCTGGGTGCTGCTAGCGCGGCGCCTGGACCCGCGCCGCGTCAGCAGCGCCCTGCTGCTAGCCGCTGGCTGGGGGCTGATTGAGGTGCTGCTGGCTAAAGGGCCTTTGTTTTGGCTGGGGCTGGGGGCTGCTGCCCTACCCGGCGATCGCCCCTTGGCGGGATTGGCTGCCTTTGGCGGTAGCGGATTACTGGCAGCGGTGCAGTTGCTGCTGGGCTGGTGCCTCTGGCGCTGCTGCACCGCCCCCCAGCGCCGCCGCTGGCTGGTGGTTACAACCGCAGCGGTGCTGCTCAGCCACGGCGCTGGTGCTGCTGCCTTAGCGGCCATGCCCCTGCGGGGGGAGGGCGGCAGCGAGAGAGTGCTGGTGCTGCAGCCGGCGATTCCCACCCGCCGCAAGTTTCAGTGGGACCAGCAGCAGCGGCTGCAGCAGCGCCTGGCGGCCGCGCTGGCGGAGGCGGCCCAGCGCTCGGTGGATGTGGTCGTGCTGCCGGAGGGGGCCCTTGGCCTTGAGCCCCAGCTGGCGGAGCCGGTGCCGGTGGAGCTGATCAGCGGCGGCTTCCGCTGGCAGGAGGTGGCGGGGGAGCCCGAGCAGCGCAGCGCCCTGTTGCGCCTGGCGGCAGGGGAAAGTCAGGCGAGTAGCTGGCTCGATAAGCATCGGCTGGTGCCCTTGGGGGAATGGGTGCCCTTAGCCGACCTGGCTCGCTGGAGCGGCCTTTCGGCCGTGGGGGGCCTGCAGCCAGGAGCGCCGTCGCGGTTGCTGCTGCGGCCATCTGGCGCCATCGGCGGGGCAATTTGCTACGAACTATCCGATGGGTCCTCCCTGGCTGCCGCCGCCCGCGACGGAGCCGGCTGGCTGCTGGCCAGCGCCAACCTTGATCCCTACCCTCTGCTACTCCAGCAGCAGTTTCAGGCCCTGGCCCAGCTGCGGGCCATCGAAACGGGCCGCTGGCTGGTGAGTGCCGCCAACACGGGGCCCAGCCTGCTGGTGAATAGCCGCGGCATGCCCGTGGCTTCGCTGCCTTCCGGGCGGGCCGCCACCGGAGTGTTTACTGTTCCTCGCCTGCAGGCCCCCAGCCCCTACGACCGCTGGGGAGAGCTTCCCTTGCTACTGGTGCTGGTGGGGGTGGCTTGGCGCAGATGGGGCTGAGGGATCACCTGCTTCGGCGTAACTGCCGGAGCCGCCCCAGGGTGCAGGCGTAGACAGCCAGCAGCACCGCAAACGGCAACACCACCACGCCCAAGCTGCCGTGGATGTCAATCCAGTCGCCCGGCAGCTGCAGTGGAAGCCGCCCCCAGCGTCCGTCATAACGGCTGTAAACCACCACGCTCGTTAGCCAGCAACCCAGCACGGCCAGGGCGCTGCAGCCATGCAGGGCGCGCAGCAGGGAGGGTTGATAAGGACCCTTTTTTGGAGAACCGTGATTAACGGAGCCTTCTTTTGAGGGGCTGGGCCTCACAGGAGCGCTGCTCATTGTTTTTTTGGGATTGCCGCCCTATCCCGCAGCCGGTGGCACAAAAACATCCCAATGGTGTGGCCAAGGGCGACCAAGGCAACCCCACCTGCGAGGCTCGCCAGCAGCAACAGAGCGCTTTCCCCTGGTTTGCCGGCCTGCAGGGCTCTTGCCAGGTCCAACATCCAGGTGCAGAAGGTGGTGAGGGCCCCGCAGAAGCCGATGCCTGCCAACAGCATCAGCCTTTTGCGCTGGCTGGCTTGGGCCAAAACCAACCCAAGCAGTAGGCAGCCCAGCATGTTGGCGATCACATCGGCCTCCAGCTGCCAGCGCAGTAAGGCGCCGGGGATGGCGCCGCCGGCCACGAGGGCCAGGTCGCGCAAATCTCCCTTCAGGCTGCGGCTTGGGATGGTGCTCACGGCTGAGCGCCCAGGCTGAGGCCCGCCAGCATCGCCAGCAGACCTCCGGTCACCGATCCGCCAGCGAGCACGGCAGCCTCGCGCCAATGCCGCTTGCCCAGCTCGCTCCAGAGCTCGGCGCTGAAGCTAGAGAAGGTGCTGAAACTACCCAGGAAGCCGGTGCCGATCAGAAGCAGTGCTCTGCGGGAAGCTTCGCCGCAGCTCTGCTCTAGGCCCACAATCAGCCCTAGGGCAAAGCAGGCGATCACATTCACCCCAAAGGTGCCCCAGTGCCGGCTGGGCAGCACGGGCTCCAGGTGATCCACCACCCGGAAGCGGAGCCAGGCGCCGGGAACGGCGCCGATCGCCACCAGGAGGGCATCGGCCTCTGATGCTCCTGCGGCCATTGCTGCCCAACAATTCCCTGTCACTCTGCCCCCGGCTGGGCAGCTCAGGGCCTGGTTGCGGAGGGATCAGGTTCTTGGCGGCGGAATAGTCCGTCGAGGTAATGGCGAGCCACGGCCCGGTCTGGGCAGCCGTGCTGGAAGAGGAAGCCGGCCAGGGCTGCCTGCATCAGGCGGTATTGATCCCACTGCGGGTGAACCCGGACAAACTCCCGCATGGCGTCGTACAGCTCCTCAGGGAACTGGTTTTCGACCGAAACAAAGGCGGGGGCGTGGTCCGGGATCTGGAGCATGGCGGCTTCGGCCTGGGTCCCCCATCACCCCACGCCAGGCGCTCATCCGTCAAAGGCTGCCCCGGGAGGCGAGTCCGGCAAGACGCACGGCCACCAGCACCGGCCCATGGGCGCTTTCGGGGTTTGGGGGCTGCGGCCTCAGGCTCGGAAGTGTTGCTTGGAGACGCGTCAAGGGGAGGGCCGTTTTCCCCATCTAGAACCAAAAGGATCAGGGCGAGCGGCCGATATTGAGCCGACGTTCTGTGGAAAAACCTACGCAAAGCTGGGGATAAGGGCGCTTGGTTGGGGAAAAGCCCACTGCTCAGCAGTGGTGATCAATCCAGGGTTGGTCTGCAGGAACCCCTATGGCCGGCCCCGATCGAGCGCAACCTCAGCTTCAAGATCTGTTACGATCATCCTAAGTTTCGTAACCAACGAACATTCATGGCTGAATCCACCACCCGCTTTGGTTTTGTCGCTTTCGCTGAAACCTGGAATGGTCGTCTCGCCATGCTCGGTTTCGTGATCGGACTCGGTACCGAGCTCCTCACCGGCCAAGGAATCCTGGGCCAATTGGGTTTGGGCTGAATCCACTCGGGCTGACCACAACAGCCTTCAGAATTTTTCCGGGCAGTGAAAACTGCCCGGTTTTTTTCTGTTCTTGCAGCCAGACCCTGCTGCTGACGGCTGCCTAGCTGGCAATCGGCTTGGCGGCAATCACCGCCAAGAAGGGATCGCCTTTGCGGCCAAGCCAGCCGAGAGCTCCTGGGGCTGCTGTCTCTTCCGCCACCAGCTCAGGCCTGCCCCAACCCTGGGCCATCAATACCTGGGTCACGTAGGCCAAGTGATCACGGTCGCCGCCGTCGGTCCAGATCTGGGGCGCTTTTTGAAAGAACATCCGGTTGCTGAACGCCACGATCACTTCACCCCTGGGCCGGATCACCCGCAGCAGCTCGGCGGCTACAGCTTCCGGTTGTTGAAGGTATTGCCAGCCGGCCACGATCAGCGCCACATCCACGCTGTCGTTGGCTAGCGGTAGCTGCTGATCAACGTTGAGGTTTTGCACCCAATGGCGATCAAGGCGCGGATTGGCTTTGAGCTCTTCGGCATTGAGGCCATGGCCGATCACCTCCTGATAGGCGATGCCCTCTGGTAGATGGCTCACCCAGCTGCTCATCAGATCCAGCACCACGGCGCAAGGGGGGATGCGCTCTCCATACAGAGAGGTCAGCCGGGCCCGGAAGCTGGCATCGAGGTGCTGGACGAAGCGGGGCTCTGCGTAAAAAAGAGCGTCGTCTGAGCGATCGAGCTTGTAACGGTCGGCTTCATTTAGCACCGGTACGGGCGCAGCCATGGTCAAGGAGTCGAGTGTTTGGAGCAGAATTGGATCATGGCGGAGCTGCAAAACGGCTGCGACTTATCAGATCTGGCTCCTTGGCGCTAGAGTCTGCAAATCTCCTTAACAATTGGATCGTCGCCGCATGTTCACGCTTGAGAAGGCAACCCAGATCTTTCCCGATACAGCTTCAGCTGACGTCGTGCCTGCGATCACGGCCCGCTTTCGCTTGCTGAGCGCCGAGGACCAACTGGCTCTGATCTGGTACGCCTATCTCGAAATGGGCAACACGATCACCGTTGCCGCCCCTGGAGCAGCACGGATGCAGTTTGCCGAGCCTGTGCTCAACCAGATCAAGGCGATGAGCTTCGCTGAGCAGAGCCAGGTGATGTGCGAGCTTGCCAATCGCGCCGATACCCAAATCGGTCGCACCTACGCCTGTTGGTCGGTAAATATCAAGCTGGGCTTCTGGTACCAGTTGGGCGAATGGATGGCCGCCGGTTTTGTTGCTCCGATCCCTGAGGGCTACCAGCTGTCGCCCAACGCTTCTGCCGTGCTCAGCTCAGTGAAAGCTGTCGATCAGGGCCAGCAGATCACCCTGCTACGCAACTTTGTGGTTGATATGGGCTACGACCCCGCCAAAGGCGAGGGACAGCGAGTCATGGAGCCCATTGCCGCTCCCACTCCCCAAGAGCAGCGCAAGCGGGTGTTCATCGAGGGCGTTATCAACCCAACGGTGAACAGCTATATGGACCTGCTGAACGCCAACGACTTTGACAATCTGATCGAACTGTTTCTGCCGGATGGTGCCCTACAGGCCCCTTTCCAGAAGCCAATCGTGGGTCGTGACGCGATCCTGCGCTTCTTCCGTGAAGACTGCCAAAATCTGCAGCTTCTTCCTGAGCGAGGCTTTGCTGAGCCCACAGAAGGCAATTTCACCCAAATCAAGGTGACTGGCAAGGTCCAAACCCCCTGGTTTGGAGCCGGCGTTGGTATGAACGTTGCTTGGCGTTTCCTGCTCAACCCTGACGGCAAGATCTACTTCGTGGCCATCGATCTATTGGCTTCGCCTGCAGATTTGCTGAAATTCGGCCGTTGAGCGTAGCCAGCCGCAAGGGGCTTCTGCTTGCCGCACTGATAATGCTGGGTTGGCTGGCCAGCCTTGCTGGCCTGTTGAGCTGGGATTTAAACGCCACGCAGCTGGCCGGACCACTGGTTTGGCTGGCGATCTTTTTTGGAGTGGTAGGCCGGACCCTGCTTCAAACAGGCCTATTCATCGTTGGTCACGACGCCATGCATGGGGTGTTGTGGCCCCATTGGCGCTATGGCAATGCCTTGCTGGGCAGGATCGCCCTGGGCCTATATGCGGCGCTTCCTTATCAAGCCTGCTGCCGCAACCATCAACACCACCATCTATTCACTGCAAGCTCCGCTGACCCTGATTTCTACGGGGACCCGGCTGCAGGGGCCATTGGTTGGTATGTCCGTTTCATGGCTGGCTATCTCACCTGGGGGCAGATGGGCCGGTTACTTACCGGCTGGACAGTGTTGTCCTTGATCGCCTGCCGCTTGGCTCCAATCGGCTGGCTGAATGTGCTCCTGTTTTGCACCTTGCCCCTGCTGCTCAGCTCGCTGCAGTTGTTTGTTTTCGGCACCTACCTGCCCCACCGAGGCCAGCGTTTGCCCCAGCGTCGCCCCCATGCCGACAGCCTCGAACTGGCCCCCTGGCTCTCCCTACTGGCCTGTTTCCACTTCGGATATCACCGGGAGCACCATGACGCCCCAACGCTTGCCTGGTTTGAACTTCCGGCCCAGCGGCGTAGGTCTCGCAGCAGGCTGAGTCCCCGACTAGCCTCGCTGCTAAGGGAGAGGGCTCAATTCACATGATGGACACAATGCTCGAAGGTTGGACAGACACGGAGCAGGCGGTTGCCCGCGAAGCCTTCGAACGTGCGTACACCAGGGCAGTGCAGAAGCTAGTGGCTCAGGTGCGTGCCAAGGCCGACGAACTTGAATCTGCAGAAACCATATGGCAGCTGCATGATTACTTGAGTATTGAGCGCCACACTATCGAAGGTCGCTTTGATTTCCGCCTTGACGGCATCCTGTTCGTGTTTGCCAGCTTGGTCAAAGACAGCCTGCTGCAGATCGACGAACTGAACGGTCTAGAAGCTGAGAAGCTGGCCAAGATTGTGGCGATGTCCCGCTTTTAGCCCTCAAGTGATTGAGCGGTTGCCCTGATCGGGCATGGGCCTTGGGCTGGGTGGCTCGAAGGCAGGCAACAGGCTGTTAACTCCCAGCATCACGAAGCCAAGGACCCCAAGCAGGGCCAGCAGCCTTAGCAACAAAGGGCGCCCCTGGTCGATGGGCCAGTCGTCTTGGTCCTCCCTTAATGGAGGCAAGGGCTTGCGGTTAGGCATCAGATGTAAAACATCGGCAAGGGCTGCTTTATGGCATCGTGCTCGCGCAGCAGTTGGGCCAGGGTGGTGGCTCTGAGAAGGGCTTCCTTACTGGCTTCCAGTTTTTGCTCTAGAGCTGCAAGCACCAGGAAGGCCGGATCATCTGGTTCTCTTTGCTGTTCCGTGCTGCTGCTGCCTTCCAATGCAGCCACTACATCTGCCACGGTGATGTTGTCTGGATTGAGGGCGAGTTGAAAGCCCCCCCTCGGTCCACGGATGCTGGTTAGCAGTCCGGCCTTGCGCAGGCCGGTGAGCATCTGCTCCAGGTAGCGTTCGGGAATGGCATGGCGCTTGCAGATTTCGCCGGTTTGAACCAAGGCTCCAGAGGCGTAAGCCCCGGCGAGGTCTATGAGGGCGACCAATCCATATTGGATTTTGGCGCTGAAGCCCATGGGCTTGCAATGGTCAACTGCCATTCTGCCAGCCAAACAGCGCTCGGCGGGTCGGAAATCCCAAGGGCTGTCAACTGGTTGCGCCAAAAGCCCCCAAACCAAGAGGAGGCTGGGGGCTTTTCTATAAGACGGCTCATTGGTTGAGAAACCGTCAGCCGGTAGAAAATCGGGCGTTAAGGCCAACCAAGGCAGGCTCGGCGCTCACACACGCCATGCGACTCGGTGGTTCCGTGTGATCAGTTGGTTGGGTGGAAAAGGGTTGGATATGGCCTGATGGTGGATCTGAGTCAAGGGCATCACCTCCAAAGAGCGGAGATTGGTTGGAGCGGAGATCTGGGTAGGCCCATCTCCCCTCAAACTCAAAATAGTCCGAATCAGGGATCTAAGTAGGTTGGCGGGGGGGCCTATTCCCGTACGGCCGCAAGCCCTTTTCCCAGATAGGCTTTAGGGGTTGGGGGAGAAAAGGTAGTGACGAAGCAGGAAGATTTAATTCAACGGGCGTTGTTGGAGTCGGAGCAGCGCTACCGGCGTCTTTTTGAGTCTGCCCAAGATGGCATTTTAATAATTGATGCGTTGACTGGCTTGATTCTTGAGGTTAATCCCTACCTCTGCGATCTACTTGGTTACCCCTCTGCTGAAATTGTGGGCTTGAAGTTGTGGGAGATTGGCGCTTTTGTTGATAAGGGTAAATCGCTTCAGGCTTTTTCTGATCTGCAAGACAAGCTCTATGCTCACTATGACGACATGCCTCTGCTCACGAAGGCCGGAAAGTCGATAGCGGTGGAATTTGTTAGCAATGTCTATTCGGTTGGCGAAGCTATGGTGATTCAGTGCAATATTCGTGATATTTCAGAGCGGAAGCGGGCCGAAGGCCTGCAGCAGGACTATGACAATGCGGTGTTGGCCGGCTTAAGTGGCATCGTTAACGCCCTCACCTCGGTGCTGGAGGCGCGCGACCCCTATACCGCTGGGCATACTCACCGAGTGGCGGATCTTGCCGAGGCGATTGGTCGAGAGCTGCTCCTGGATGCCAGCACCATGGAGGGTTTGCGCATTTCCGCACTTGTGCACGACATTGGCAAAATTGCAATTCCTGCTGAATTGCTGACCAAGCCCACTGCTTTGTCTATTTGGGAAATGGCCCTGATTAAGAGCCATGTGGAGGTGGGCTATGAGGTGCTTAGTGAAATTGATTTTCCCTGGCCCGTGGCTAAGGCGGTGCATCAGCACCACGAGCGGCTCGATGGCAGCGGCTACCTTCAAGGGCTCGAGGGCGACGCCATCATTCTCGAAGCCAGGATTCTGGCGGTGGCCGACACCGTAGAAGCGATGACTACCAACCGTCCCTATCGCTTTGCTAAAGGATTAGTGGAGGCGCTGGAGGTAGTTAGTGCGGGCAAAAATACCCTTTTCGATGGAAATGTGGTGGATGCTTGCCTGGCGCTCTTCCGGGAAAAGGATTACTCCTTCCCCCAATCTTTGGCCCGCCACGGCGGCGGTAATAGCTAATTAGTTGTGAGATGCCCCTAGGCACCTCATCGCTCAAACATCAAAAAACCCAGGAATAGCCTGGGTTTCGGTATGGAGCCAAGCGGATTCGAACCGCTGACCCCCTGCATGCCATGCAGGTGCTCTACCAGCTGAGCTATGGCCCCGATAGGACGCCATGGCAACGGAATGCTGGTCATTCCGCTTGGCTTGTGGCCTTGCCTGACGCTCAATGAGCTTACAACGCCACCTGTTTAGACCTGGCGCCAGACGGCCACTAGCTTGCCCTGCACCGTTACCTGGTCGGCTGGGAGCACGATTGGGGCATAGGCCGGATTGGCTGCTTCCAGGGTCACCGTGGCGCCGCTGCGGTGGAAGTGCTTCAAGGTGGTGCCGCTGCCGGGCACCAGGGCGCTGACAATCGTGCCTGCTTTGAGCCGGCTCGGGTCGCTGACAGGTTCAAGCAGCACCACGTCCCCGTCGGCGATGTGGGCGTCCACCATTGAATCGCCGTTCACGGTGAGGGCAAAAAGGCCGCGGGTATCGAGCACCGGGGCCAGGTCGAGGCGCTCCTGGATGTCGTCGAAGGTTTCAACCAAGCCGCCGGCGGCTACGGCGCCGAGCACTGGGATGCCGCTGGCCATGCCGCCTAGGAGCTGCAGGGTGCGGGCTTGGCCCTCTTGCCAGGTGATCCAGCCCTTCTGCTGCAGGTGGCGCAGACGGCTCTGGATCGGCGCTGGCGAGCGCAGCCCCATCGCTTCCATCATTTGGCGGATCGAGGGGCTGTGGCGGTTGCTGCCGATGTAGTCGCTAAGCCAGTCGTATAGCTCTTGCTGGGCAGAGGAGAGCTCCTGCTGGTCTTGGTTGGCTTGGCTGTGGTTGGTTTTGGTGTGACTGGAGTGGCTGGGGCTGGAATTGGGCACGGACGCTACGTCGCTGATACAGATGTACCGCCTCGCGGCCTGTTTGTCCAGCTCAGGCGCCGCCGAGTAGTGCTACCAGTAGGGCTTGTTGGGCGTGGAGGCGGTTTTCGGCCTGATCAAATATGCGGCTGGAGCTGCCCTCCATGGCGCCGGCGCTGATTTCCAGGCCGCGATAGGCCGGCAGGCAGTGCAGCACGATTGCGCTTGGATCTGCTTCTGCGACCAGCTCTTCGTTTAGGCACCAGCCGGCAAAGGCCCTCTGTCGCTCTGCCTTTTCCTCCTCCTGCCCCATCGATGCCCACACATCTGTGTAAAGGGCGTGGGCGCCGCGTACAGCAGCCACCGGCTCGTGCAGCACCGCCACCTCGGACCCGCGAGCAGCCGCGAGACGTAGTGACTGCTCAAGCACGGCTGCATTGGGTCCAAATCCCACCGGGCAGCCGATGCGCACATTCACCCCGAGCAGGGCGCCGCAGAGCATCAACGAGTGGGCCACGTTGTTGCCGTCGCCCACGTAGCTGAGGGTCAGGCCCTCCACTGCTCCGAAGGCCTCCTGCAGTGTCAGGTAGTCGGCGAGGGCCTGGCAGGGGTGCTCGAGGTCGGTGAGGGCATTGATCACCGGGATCGTGGCCCAGTGGGCGTACTCCTCGAGCTCGCCCTGGCCGAAGGTGCGGATCGCCAGGGCATCTACATAGCGGCTCAGCACCCGCGCCGTATCTGCCACCGGCTCCCCGCGGCCTACCTGGCTCACCTGGGGATTGAGATCGATGGTTTGGCCACCAAGCCTGGCCATGGCCACCGAGAAGCTCACCCGAGTGCGGGTGGAGGCCTTGCTGAAGATCAGCCCGAGGGTTTTGCGGCCTAAATCAACGGGGCTGCGGCCGGCCTTTAGGTCGGACGCCAGCTGCAGCAGGGCCTGGGTCTGTTCGCCGCTGAGGTCGGCCGAGGAGAGCAGGTCCTGCCCGCGCAGCTCTGCAAGGGGCGGATAGGCACTGATGGCAGCCATGGCTCAACTCCTAGGGCATGACGCTGCTAGCCAGCAGCTCCTTGAGGTCGTCGCCTTCGATCACCTCCTTTTCGAGGATCTTCTCGGAGATCGATTCGAGCAGCCCCCGGTTGTGGTTCAGGATCGCTAGCGCCTTGTTATGGGCGTTGTCGACTAAGGAGCGAACCTCCTTATCGATCGCTTGGGCCGTGGCGTCACTCACCACCCGGCGGGGGTTGTTGTTGCCACCAAGGAAGCGGCTGCCGCCCTGCTTGTCGTAGGCCAGGGGGCCGAGGGTTTCGCTCATGCCGAAGGTGCCCACCATCTGCTCGGCGATGTCGGTGGCGCGTTGCAGGTCGTTGGCGGCGCCGGTTGTGACCTCACCAAACACCACCTCTTCAGCGCTGCGGCCGCCAAGCAAGGTGGCAATTTGACCCTCGAGGTCTTCCTTGGAATTGAGGAAGCGCTCTTCGGTGGGCAGCTGCAGGGTGTAGCCCAGGGCGCTCATGCCGCGGGGCACGATCGAGATCTTGGCCACCTTGCTGCCGCCTGGCATTAGGTGTCCCACGATTGCGTGGCCGACTTCGTGATAGGCCACCACTTTTTTCTCATCGGGTTGCAGCACCCGGCTCTTCTTCTCCAGGCCAGCCACCACTCGTTCAATCGCCTCGTTGAGGTCGCCTTGCTCCACCTCGGTGCGATAGGAGCGGGCTGCAAGCAGGGCTGCTTCGTTCACGAGGTTTGCCAGGTCGGCGCCGGCAAAGCCGCTGGTGGCTTGGGCAATCTTGTCGAGATCGACGGCGCTGGAGAGCTTCACCTTCTTGGCGTAGATCTCCAGAATCAGCTTGCGACCGGATAGGTCGGGGCGATCCACCAGCACCTGGCGGTCGAAACGACCGGGCCGCAGCAGGGCGGCATCAAGGGTTTCGGGCTGGTTGGTTGCAGCCAGCACGATCACCGGCTTGTCCTGGCCGGCAAAGCCATCCATCTCCGTGAGCAGTTGGTTGAGGGTCTGCTCGCGTTCGTCGTTGCCGCCCACCACACCCATCGAGCCCGAACGGCTCTTACCGATGGCATCGAGCTCGTCGATAAAGATGATGCAAGGCGCTTTTTTCTTGGCTTCTTCGAATAGGTCGCGCACTCGCGCAGCGCCAGCACCCACGAACAGCTCCACGAATTCGGAGCCGGAAATGATGAAGAAGGCCACGCCTGCTTCACCTGCAACGGCCTTGGAGAGCAGGGTTTTGCCCGTGCCGGGAGGGCCTACCAGCAGCACACCTTTGGGAATGCGGGCGCCGATGGCGGCGTAGCGCTCGGGTTTTTTGAGGAAGTCAACGATCTCTGCCAGCTCGGCTTTGGCTTCATCCACGCCAGCTACGTCGGCAAAGGTGACCCGCGATTCCTCATCGGGCACGTAAACCTTGGCTTTGCTCTTGGTGAAGCTCAAAGCTCCCTGGGCGCCACCGCCCATCTGGCGGCGGGCGAAAAACTGCAGCACCAGGATGAAGATCAGCGGCGGCACCACCCAGCTCAAGGCGGTGGTGAAGAAGCTGGGCTTCTGGGGGGGCGCGGCGGCGAACTCAACCCCGTGCGACTCGAGCCGCTGAGGCAGATCCATGTCGAAGATCGGCGTGGTGGAGAGCACCGTGGGAGCACCCTCCTCTTCGGGCTCCTTTAGCTCGTAGCGGATCTGGTCTGAGGTGATGTAGGCCCGTTTGACGTTGCTGCCGTTCACCTGATCGATGAACAGGGAGTAGGGCACCCGCGGCACCTGGGCGGCTGGATTGGGCAGGAAGTTGCTGAACAGCAGCAGCACACCAAAACCGATCAACACCAGGTTGATGATTCCGAAGCGGCGGTTAGGGCGGTTGTCGTCCTGGCGGATCGCCATGGTGCGGCAGCCAAAGGTGCACCCAAACTAGGGCTGTGGTCCCCTGGTCGTTTCGGCGGCGGGTCGGGAGAACCGTACGAGGACCCATTCCAGCTATGTGTGGTCGCTATTCCCTCTGCGCTGGCTTCGATCGCCTGCAGCCCCGCTTGCAGGGCCCCCTGCCGCCCGGTCTGGCGGCCCACTACGCGCCGCGCTTGCAAGTGCTTCCCGGCGAACCCCTGCTGATCCAGCGCCAGGAAAATGGCCAGCTGCAGGTGGGGCTAGCCCTTTGGGGGCTGCTGCCCGACTGGGTCAAGGATCCCGCCATCGCCCACCGCTGCTTGCATGCCCGCGCCGAGACGGTGGCCTTCAAGCCCAGCTTTCGCGCCGCCTGGCGCCATCGCCGATGTTTGATTCCTGCTGATGCTTTTTGGGAGCAGGGCCAGTGGCTGCGGCGCCGCGATGGCGATCTGTTTTGGCTTGCCGGCCTCTGGGAGCGCTGGATCGGCCCCGATGGCAGCGAGCTCGACAGCTGCTGCGTGCTCACCACCGCCCCCAATGCTCTGATAGCGCCAATCCACCGGCGTATGCCGGTGGTGATTCCCAACGGCCTGGAGCAGGCCTGGCTTGAGCCCACCGATGGCCATGGCCTGCGGGCCCTCGAACCGCTGCTGCTGCCCTGGGATGGCGGCGACTGGCAGGCCGATGGGGCAGCGATGGCGCTAGACCAACCGCAGTTGGAACTGGACCTGTGAGCCTCGAGCGCCTCGATGCCTTTTTGGCGCATGCCCGCCAATCGCCTCAGCTGGCGACCCAGCTGGCGGAGCCCTTGGAGCTGCAGGACTTTCTGGAGCTGGCCCGCGGCGCTGGCTATGCCCTTGAGGAGGCTGATGTGATCGCCGCGCAGCAGCGGCAGGAGTCCAGCCTCAGCGATGCGGAGCTCCAGGAGCGGGCTGGCGCTGAAGGCCGGCGGTTGCGCAATTTCATCTACTCCTGATGGCAGCCCCTGAGCTGGTAGGCGCCTACCCCCGCCCCCCGGCCCTGGTTGAGAGCAGCCAGCTGGTGCGGGTTGAGGCCCTTGGCCAGCTTCTGGCCGAGAGCCGCCGCAGTTTGCGGGTGCTGGAAACCTTTCACCCACCCACCTACTACTTGCCGCCTGAGGCGGTGCGCCAGGAGCTGCTTGTGGCCAGTAGCGGCGCCAGTTTTTGCGAGTGGAAGGGGGTGGCGCGCTACTTCGATGTGGTGCTGGATGGCGGTGGCCAGGCCGAGCGCCGGCTGCGGCGGGCGGTGTGGACCTACCCCGAACCCACCGAGGCCTTTGCTGCTTTGGCCGGTTGGTTTGCGGTGTACCCGGCCTTGATGGACGGTTGCTGGCTGGATGGTGAACTCGTGCGGCCCCAGCCAGGCGGCTTCTACGGCGGCTGGATCACATCCCATGTGCAGGGGCCATTCAAGGGTGATCCCTTGCATCCGGAGCTCGTATGAGCAGCCTGGTGGGGAAGGGCATCGAGCCACCGGCCTGCTCCACCACCTCGCCGATCAACAGCAGGGCTTGCTGCCGCAGGGCCCAGGCAGCGTGGATATCGCTGCTGGCCGCGTAGCAGAGCAGGCGCAGCTGGAGGCTGGACTCGCCGTAGCCCACGAAGTGGGCTAGCTGATCCTTGGCCGGGTCTAGGCCGGGCAAGCTTGAGAGGCGCTGCTCCAGGTTTTGGGTGATCTTGGCGACGCGCTCCCGGTCTGCGTAGCTGAGGCCAAATTCGATCCAGATGCGGCGGTTGTCGATCTGGGCCAGGTTCAGGATTGCTTGGCTGGTGAACACCCCATTAGGCACGTAAATGCGCTGGCGTTCCGGATCGCGTAGCTCGGTGTAAAACCAGCCCACCTGCTCCACCGTGCCAAGCAAATTCAGGCCAGGCAGGTTGATGGTGTCGCCGAGCACGAAGGGGCGGTTGATGTAGAGGCTCAAGCCACTGAGGCCGTTTTCCACGATGGTGCGGGCGCCGAAGCCCAGGGCAGCTGCTCCAAACCCCCCTGCGGTGATCAGCACTCCCGCCGATACACCCAGCAGATCTAGGCCCATGACCAGCACCACCAGCAGGGCTGCTGTGGTCAGCAGCTTGTCGAGCACGTCGAATAGGAACAGCTGATCCTTGCTGGAGAGATGCGGTAGCAACTGGGCGGCGTAGTGCTCGGTGCGCTGTTTGAGTTCGCCGCGCCAGCGCAGCAGGGTCCAAATCACGCCGATGGTGAGCAGCAGATTGCGCACCTCCAGGCCCGCCAGCCACCAGCCCGCACTGCTGAGCAACACCGTGCCCGCCAGGCTGACTCGCCCGCTCAGTAGCAGGGCTTGCCCCAGGGAGCCGCTGCGGCAGCGCCTGCCGAGCCGGTCGAGCAGCAGCCAGGTGCCTAGGGCCAGCAACACTCCCGCCAGGGGAAGCTGCAGATCGAAGGGCAGTTTTGCGGCGATCATGGCTCCAGCTCTGCAGGTGAGCTGAGTTGCCAGAGCAGATCGCTGCCCAGGCGCTGGGGCGCTTGCGCCTGCCAGCTCCGCACCTGGGCCATAGCTGTGAAACCCAGCTCACCAAGGGGGGTGCGGGCCGGCTGGCCGCCCATCAGCTTCGGGGCGATCACGGCGGCCAGCTCCTGCACGCAGCCCTCGGCTAAAGCGGCGGCGGCCAGTTCGGGGCCGCATTCCCAGAGCACCTGGTTGCAGCCCCGCAGCGCCAAGGCCTCCAGCAGCAGTCGGGGGCTGCAGCCCTCGAGCTCCAGTCTGGGCACGCCCCGTTTATCCAGGGCGGCTGCGGCCGCGGCTGGAGCCTCTGGCCCATGCACCACCAGGGTGGCGGCGGCGCTCTGATCCCAGAGCTTGGCCTCGGCGGGGAGCTCCAGGCGGCGGCTGAGCACCACCCGCAGCGGCTCGGGTTGACGTTGGCCGCGGCTGGTGAGCAGGGGGTCGTCGGCGCGCACGGTGCCGCCGCCGACGATCACCGCATCGCAGCCGGCCCGCAGCTGGTGCACCCAAGCGCGGGCCTCGGGGCCACTGATCCACTGGCTGGCGCCGTTGCTCAGGGCGGTGCGGCCGTCGATTCCCATGGCCCACTTGAGGATGCCCAAGGGGCGGCCGCTGCTGATGCGGTGAATGAAGGCTCGGTTGAGGCAGCGGGCCTCGGCCTCGGCTACGCCGGTGATCACCTCGATGGCCGCGGCCCTCAGCTGGGCTAGGCCGCCCCCCGCCACTTGGGGGTTGGGATCGGCCATGGCCACCACCACCCGGGCGATGCCGGCGGCGATCACCGCCTGGCTGCAGGGGGGGGTGCGGCCGTGGTGGCAGCAGGGCTCCAGGGTTACCACCAGGGTGCCGCCGCGGGCCCGCTCGCCCGCCTGGGCCAGGGCGCCCACCTCGGCGTGGGGCTCGCCTGCCCGGGCGTGATAGCCCTCCCCCACCAGCGAGCCGCCGGCATCGAGCACCACCGCTCCCACCAGCGGGTTGGGGCTGGTGCGGCCGGCGCCCAGCTCAGCTAGCTGCAGGGCCCGTTGCATCCAGGGAAGCCAGGGCGCCGTGGAGTGCATCACTGGCTCATCCAGCAGCGCTGGGCAGGCTGCGCCATTCCGCCACCACAAATGGCGGCACCGGCAGCTCCACAAATACCCCCGGCAGCACCAGGCGCAGGGGCCGGTCTTGGTGCAGGTCGGCCAGCAGGGGAGCTAGATCAAACTCGGCGGCGGCGGCGCGGCCATCACCCGCTAGCTGGGGATTGGCCATGGTCACATCGGCCAGCTCCCAGCTGAAGTGACCGCTGCGCACCTGTAGGGAGGTGGGGTGGTCTAGCCGCACCTTGCCGGGATAGCCCACGATGCGCAGCTTCAGGGGGCCGCCCGGGGTACCTTCGCGGTAAGCGACCACCTGCCAGCTCTGGTAGTCGAGGTCGCGCAGGCTCTCGAGGCTGCGCACCACCGGGGTGCCGTTTTCGTCGTTGTGGGCGTGCACCAGGGCCTGGGCCGGGGTGGGCAGGCTCAGCCAGAGCCCTAGCGCCAGCAAGGGGGCCAGCAGCAGGGAAAGCAGGCGTTTCATGGTTGGCGCTCAGCGCCTGGAATCCCTTGCCAGTTGGTGTGGGTAGCCCAAAGGGCCCAGATCGCCATGGCGCGCAAGTAGTGGCAGGCCCGGAAGGTGTTCACGCCAGTGATCGCCTCGGGGGTGCGGAACTGCAGGCCGCCGCTATACACCTGCTCCACTACGGCGCCGGTGATGGCAAAGGCCGTGCTGGTTTCTCCCATTAGGCGGTAGTAGGCCGCCAGGCCGAAGTTGATGCCGGTCCACACCTCAAGGGGATGGGTGCCGTTGGGATCGAGCGGGGTGCCGTCGCGGCGCAGGCCGTTGGCTACCCCGAGCTTGCCGCCCTGGAAGCCCTCAAAGCACGACTCTTTAATCGCTTTAAGCGCACTGCTGGCGCGCTCATCAGCCACCACGGAGGGCAGTCCCAGCAGGCGGGCGTAGAAGTCGCCGCAGAGCTGGTCTGCCATCACCACCGGCGTGCCGCTCTCGGCATCGATTTTGTAAAACTCGCCGTTCCACAGCAGCAGATCGAAGTTGGCGCGCGACTGCTCCAGCCAGCCGCCCAGTAGGCGCTGTTCGCCACTGGTGTCTAGCCCTAGCTCCAGTTGCAGCTGCTGGGCGATCGCCAGCCCCGCCTCCAGGGCGGCGATCCAGAGGGCGCCGCAGTAGGCGCTGACGCCCTTGAGCGGCCAGTCGTCGAAGGTTTGGTCGGGGGCGCCGCCGTTGTCGGGCAGGCCGTCGTTGTTTACATCGAAGGTTTTGAGGTAGGTGAGGGCCTGGATAGCTGCCGGCCAGCACTCGGCCAGGAAGCCAAGGTCTGGGCCGCTGGGGGCGAGCTTGTAGGTGCGCCACACCTGCAGCACATAGTCGCTGGCTAGGTCTTTCCAGAGATTGCAGTCTTGGTAGGCGGTGTAATTGGTGGCCTCAAACGGCCGCTCGTTGGGGGCACCCAGATCGTGGGGGGTGGCACCGGCCAGTTTGCGGGCGGCCTCCACCCGGCCCTTGCCCTGGGTGAAATACCAGCCGATCGGCCGCAGGGTGGCATCGGCAGCGGGGATGGCGCGGGCGAAGCTGCGCAGCACGGCCTTGTCGAGCTCGGGCCAGAGCTGCAGCAGGGCAAAGGAGCCGTAAAGCCGCACGTCCAGGCTTTCGTACCAGGCGTAGTCGAGGCACTCGAGCACGCCAAACTGACCCACCGGATCGCCTGCAGCAGCGGCGGTCCAGAGGCTGCCGCCACTTGCTAGGTCGTAGAGCTCGTTGAACAGGGCCATCCGCAGCGGTTCGGGCAGATCGCTGCGCTCCAGCACCGGTTTTTGCCAGGCCTCGATCTGACTGCGCCAGTCGCGCCAGTCGCGCAGAGCCTCGGCGGCGATGGCGGCGGCGCTGGTGCCGCTGCTGCCGCCGGCCTCTCCGCCAAAAAAATCGGTGTAGCGGCGCAGGGCGCGGCTGCCGGTGGCGAAGGCCGTGACCGGCAGGTCCCAGCTGATTACCAGGGGGATTTCGATGCTGGCTCCCGGCTCAAGACAGCACTTCACCGCCAGGGCGGCGCTGGCAGGGTCGCTATCGCCACTGCGGCGGTCGTTGTTGCTGTCGGGGATCGAGCCGTCGCGGGCGAAGGGTTCCCACAGCTCAGCGCCACTGCCGCTGGGATCCCAACGGCTGCAGCGCTGCACCTCCAGGTGGTCGGCGGTGGCGATGCACCACTGGCCCTGGCCCTCGGCGAGGGGGGTGGCGCGCTCACCATCAAGCAGCACCCCCTTGAGCCCCGGTTGCTCCACCCAGGTGTTGCGGTGGCCCTTGCTGCGGCCGATCGCGGGCACATAGTTGTGCTCTGGGCTGCCGTCGTCTCGAAACTCGACTGCTGCTGTGGGGTCTGTGTTGGTGAACCAGCCCGTGGTGTTGCGCCAGCTGAGCAGCAGGGAGAGGTCGAGGGGCCGGTTGGTGGGGTTGGTGAGGGTCCAGACGAACACCGCCACCGGGTAACTGGTGCGCTGGTAGTCGCCCGGCAGGATCGGACTGAAGGCTTCGCAGCACACTTCGGCGGCAAAAATGCCCTCGTATTCGGTGCTGCTGATCGGGTAGCGGGCGGCGTAGGTGCCGGTGCGCCGCTTGGCGCTGCTGGCGGGATACCAGCTCCAGGCGCTCAGGGGTTCGCCGGCTGCGGGCCTGGAGGCATCGGCCTCAGGCTTCACCGCCAGGGCATGGGCGCGGCTCTGGTCGCCGTCGGTTTCAAACAGGGCGAACTGGCAGTCGGGCAAGTTGCCAAACCAATGCTCGCCGCCATCGAGGTGCCAGAGGTTGAAGGAGCCATCGGGGGCGCGGCCGATGCAGCCGGCGCCGAAGCCCCCTAAGGGCATGCCGTGGTTGGGGCCGTCGTCGAGGTTGCTGGCGTAGCGCACCGTGTAGGGCTGCTCCCAACCCAGGCCAAAGGCCCGGCTCCAGCTACTGCTGCCAGCGGTGGGAGCCCCGTTGCCCTTCAGCAGCGATGTGAGGGCTGAAAGGCCGAAGCGCGCCATGGGGCCAGAAAAGGTGCGCCCAGCTTGTCAGAGGTCGTTGGCGGGTGGGACTGGGCTTCCTGCCGGGGCTCAAACGGAAGTGGTGTGTGCAGAAGATGGCTGGAAGAAGCGGCGTTCGCAGGCTTCCAAAAAACTTTGAATGAAAACAGAAGGTGGCAGAGGTAGCTGTGCTTGAGTTGCAGCCTAAATTGTTTTTATGGGGCGCTCAAGTGGTCTTATTTTCACGCACAATAATGGGTTGAGGCTGTTTAATTCAATAAGGTGATATTGCTTCTTTCCTTGTGATTTTCCTGTTAATCAGTCGAGCTTCTGACCTGGGCCAAAGGGGCGAGTCTGATGGGGGTCAGATGATGCTTAGATCAGTGAGGCGACCCATGAAGCCAGTGATCTCGATGATCGAATCAGAGCTGCTGCTGAAGCCTGCTTGGTCATTGTTGAGCGCCACGAAGGTGCGGGTCGAGGCACCGCTACCGAGAGTGAAGGTGGCTGCCTGATTGGCCTTGAAGGTTACATTCGTAAGCACCTGACTTATGACATTTTGATTGAGGCGACTAACACTACCTAGTTGGCGCATATTGCCTTTGGAGACCGCTGTGGGGCCATCAAGGCGGTCGGTGCCGATCCTGAAATCAGTGATCCGATCAAATCCGCTCAGCAGAGACTGATTCAGGGCCGAATAGCGGAAGGTGTCGGTACCGCTCGCTCCCGTGAGCCTGTCAGCTCCGGCACCACCAATGATGATGTCATTGCCAGCACCTCCATTGATCGTGTCGTTGCCTGCGCCACCATTCAGGGTGTCGTTGCCTGCGCCACCGTTCAGGGTGACTGCCACATTGGCGGCAGTTTCGATACCGGCAGCGGTGACAGCGGTTTGGATGGCCGGTGCAGCACCGGTGATCAGGTCCACTGCTGTGGCGTTGACGGTGACAGTTGTCTTGCTGTCGAGGGTGTTCAGAGCAGCCGCATCAGCCTCAGTGTCATCCACCGTGACGGAGAAGGCATTGTTGGTTTCCCCGATCAGGCCACCGAGTGTGTCGAGGTCGGTTTCGGTTATTGGTGCTGTTACAACACCGGTGGTCTCTTGAGCGATCGCATTGGCTTGGTCCACGGTGGCCGAGCCGGAGGAGACGGTGGCGGCCACATCAGGAGCGGTGTTAATGCCAGGCGCTGTGATGGCGGTTTCGATGGGTGGTGCGGTGCCGTTGATTTCGCCGACCTGAGTTGCATCAACAGTGACTGTGGTTTTGCTGTCGAGGGTGTTCAGAGCAGCAGCATCGGCCGATGAATCAGTAACTGTGACGGAGAAGGCATTGTTGGTTTCCCCGATCAGGCCACCGAGTGTGTCGAGGTCGGTTTCGGTGATTGGTGCTGTTACAACACCGGTGGTCTCTTGAGCGATCGCATTGGCTTGGTCCACGGTGGCTGAGCCGGAGGAGACGGTGGCGGCCACATTGGCGGCAGTTTCGATACCGGCAGCGGTGACAGCGGTTTGGATGGCCGGTGCAGCACCGGTGATCAGGTCCACTTCTGTGGCGTTGACGGTGACAGTTGTCTTGCCGTCGAGGGTGTTCAGAGCAGCCGCGTCGGCCGATGAATCAGTAACCGTGACGGAGAAGGCGTTGTTGGTTTCCCCGATCAGGCCACCGAGTGTGTCGAGGTCGGTTTCGGTTATTGGTGCTGTTACAACACCGGTGGTCTCTTGAGCGATCGCATTGGCTTGGTCCACGGTGGCTGAGCCGGAGGAGACGGTGGCGGCCACATCAGGAGCGGTGTTAATGCCAGGCGCTGTGATGGCGGTTTCGATGGCTGCAGCATCACCGGTCAGAGTGATAACCCGGGTGGCATCAATCGCAGCTAAAATATTGCTATTGAGCTCATTGAGAATACGGGCGTCAATACTGGTAGCAGTGATGACGGTGGAGATGCTCTCCACCGCAGACACGAAGTCTGTGTTGCCCCCGAAGGAATCGGTGGAGGTGGCGTTGAGCCGGATGAACTTGCCGACGAAGGACTGGTCATCCGCGATGGAGAAGGAGCTGCCGGTGGCGTCGGTGATGTCGCTCCAATTAGAGGAGCCGTTGTCTGAAACCTGCCACTGATAGGAGAAGGAGGTGATCGGACCGTCTGGATCGGAGATATCGGCGGTGACAGCGGTGAGGGTGGCACCTTCTTCTGGGGTGCCGTCGATGGAGAGGGTGCCAGTGGCCTCCTCGTTGACGTCAGTGACGTTGACGGTGAAGGGCTGGGAGAAGGTGAGGTCGCCGTCAGTGGATTTAACGGTGACGGCATAGGAGTTTTTGAGCTCGAAGTTGGGGCTGGAGCCGATGAAGAAGAGCTCGCTGCCACGGATTTCGAAGCTGCTGGCATCGGTGCCCTCAAGTGTCAGGACGTTGTTGTTGCCGCTGGCATCGGGGTCGGTGAACGCATTGTTGCCAATTGAGGTGACGCTGTTGGGGATGGTGATGGACACGAGGGCGTTGTTGTTGCCGCTGGCATCGGGGTCTGTGATGTTCAGGTCGCCGATTTTGACGCCGGAGCTGGTGTCGGTGTTCTCGGCGATGGAGTTAGCCGAGAGTGAGATAGCGGTTGGTGCCTCGTTGACGTCAGTGACGTTGACGGTGAAGGGCTGGGAGAAGGTGAGGTCGCCGTCAGTGGATTTAACGGTGACGGCATAGGAGTTTTTGAGCTCGAAGTTGGGGCTGGAGCCGATGAAGAAGAGCTCGCTGCCACGGATTTCGAAGCTGCTGGCATCGGTGCCCTCAAGTGTCAGGACGTTGTTGTTGCCGCTGTCATCGGGGTCGGTGAACGCATTGTTGCCAATTGAGGTGATGCTGTTGGGGATGGTGATAGGCCCGAGGGCGTTGTTGTTGCCGCTGGCATCGGGGTCTGTGATGTTCAGGTCGCCGATTTTGACGCCGGTGCCGATGATGGTGTTCTCGGCGATGGAGTTAGCCGAGAGGCTGATAGCGGTTGGTGCCTCGTTGACGTCAGTGACGGCAATGGAGAAGGTTTCTGTGTTCTCGGAGCCGTCAGAGCTGACGGCCTTGACGGTGATGGAGTGGCTGTTGGCGGCCTCGAAATCGAGAGCAGCGGCAACTTTCACCACACCGTTGGCATCGACGGAGAAGAGCCCGCCAGCGCTGTTGGTGAGGCTGTAAGTGGTGATGCTGGCGCCGGAGTCTGCGTCAGTGGCGAAGGCGGTGATGCCGACGGCCGTGCCAATGGCGTCATTTTCTGCCACAGAGTTGGCATCGGGGTTGTTGTCGCTCAGCACAACGGGGTTGTCATTTAATAATGTTGGCAAAGGAATATCAGTTGCTTGGATCGCAGTGTCGGTAGAGATGTCATAGCCAAAACTGCCGTTGGGTAAGGCACTGCCGGTCGACTGATCGATCCCACTTGTAATAAGTCCGATGCGCTCGTAGTTGAAGCTCAGGCTGGATTGAGTTGTGCCACCGCCCGAGCTGAAGGAGTTGCTCGACACAATCACGTCGCCCAGGCGTAGGTCGTAGACCACGACTGGTGACCCGCCACCTCCGGCGCCACCTGTTGTCACGCCTTGAACTTGGATCGAGCGGAATTGTGTATCGTTAACGAGATCGCTGAGTAGAGCGGCAGAGACACCAGTGAGCGAAACCGAGAGCTCCGAGAACAAAGGATCGCTGGCTTCTCTAAAGGGAGGGGAGCTAACGCTAACGCCTGCACCAAATTGGAGCGCGTCGATTTCAAACCAACCTCGGTGATTTCTTTCGTTCGAGCCGCCGTTGAGGCCGTCAATCAACAGATAATATTTCGTGGCGGTGGCGGATTGGAGCCTGCTCGACGCCCCAACGGTTGGCAAAGGAATATCGGTTGCTTGGATCGCAGTGTCGGCAGAGATGTCATAGCCAAAACTACCGTTGGGCACGGAACTGCCGGTCGACTGATCGATCCCACTTGTAATAAGTCCGATGCTTCCGTAGTTGAAGCTCAGGCTGGATTGAGTTGTGCCACCGCCCGAGCTGAAGGAGTTGCCAGACACAATCACGTCACCCAGACGTAA